>BACX01000787.1 GCA_000333335.1 Sphingomonas-like bacterium B12
GGACTCGATCAGCTTGACTTCTGATGCAGCCACCTTGCGGAGCGTGGGATCATCCCCCGACCGGCTATAGACGAGCATCACGCCAAAGGCGGCACGGTGCGCCAGAACCTGCTGCCGGGCGTACACCTTGTCGAGCTCTCCTCCCCTCGCGCTTTGCAACGCGGCGAGGAACATGGCCTGATCGCCGGCGATGCCAGGCGCGGGCTGCTCGATACCAGCTTTCGCCGCCGCCGCCTTCAGCGTCCCGGTGGTCCCGCCATGGTCCCTGATCATCTCCTGAGCGAACGACCTGACCTCGGTATCCCTGCTGCCGGTAAGGACACTGTCGGCCGCGAGGGTCTCGAACTGGTCCGACTGCGCGGCCGCCTGGACGAAGTCCCGCGTCTGCCTGGACCCTGCCTCCTGCGCCGCCGAGGGCGCGACGACGAACATCGCAGCAGCGAGCGACAATGTCGCCGCTTGGGTGGTCCGAGACATCATGGCTGTCCTTGGCCGCCGCCAGCGCCGTATACGTTGCCCGTGGTGTAGCTGCCATCGTCCTCGGCGAGGCGGACGAAGATGCCGGCAAGCTCCGCTGGCTGCCCGGGCCGGCCGAGCGCGGACGTCGCCCCGAAGGTCACGACCTTGGCCGGGCCGGCGCCGCCCGAAATCTGAAGCGGCGTCCAGATCGGACCGGGCGCGACGCCATTGACCCGGATGCCCTTCGATCCCAGCTGCTTTGCGAGGCTCTTGACGTAGTTCATCGTCG
Source organism: Sphingomonas-like bacterium B12 (assembly GCA_000333335.1). Taxonomy (GTDB): domain Bacteria; phylum Pseudomonadota; class Alphaproteobacteria; order Sphingomonadales; family Sphingomonadaceae; genus Solisphingomonas. The sequence goes on from BACX01000787.1 coordinate 749, forward strand.
CCGCCTTGGTCTGGGCATAGACGTAGAGGTCGGGATCGGGATTGTAGGCTTGTTCGGACGTCGTGCCGATGATCGCGGATCCGGGCTCCAGATGCGGCAGCGCCGCCCGGATTATCCAGAACGGCGCGTAGATATTGGTCTTCATCGTCCGGTCGAACTCCTCGTCGCTGACGTCGAGGATGGACGGGATCGACTGCTGCCGGGCGGCATTGCAGACGACGATGTCGAGGCCGCCGAGGCCGCTGACCGCCTGCGCGACGAGCTGCTGGCAGAAGGCGGCGGTGCGGAGATCGCCGGGAATGGGCACCGCCTTGCGCCCCGCCTGGCGGATCAGGTCGACGACCTCGCGGGCGTCCGGCTCCTCCTCGGACAGATAGTTGATCGCGACGTCGGCGCCTTCGCGCGCGAAGGCGATGGCCGCCGCCCGGCCCATGCCGGAATCACCGCCGGTGATCAGCGCCTTGCGTCCTTCGAGCCGGCCGCTGCCCCGGTAGCTGGTCTCGCCGTGATCGGGCCGGGGGTCCATCCGGCTCGCGAGGCCGGGCCATGGCTGCGACTGCTCCTTGAAGGGTGGCACAGGATATTTGGTGCGCGGATTCTGCTTTCCGCCGCGCGCCGATCCACCCTGGCTCTGGGCGACCGCGGGAGAGGCCATCGCGGCCGCGGCGCCGATCGTCGCCGCCTTCAGCGCCTGGCGCCGCGTCGTATCCTGCATCTCACTACCCTCCTGTTTGTTGCGCCCGCCGGCGACACCCGGAAGTCTTGCCGACTTCGGCAGTCCGCCGATGCTTGCCACGTCGTCGATCTGGATGACTCCAGCCTCCGACGGTTCGACGCACGCTGGCAGATGCGCCCGTTGCGACATCACTCACGGAATCATCTCTCGCGTCTCGGCTGCACAACGCATCTCGCCGACACGCGCCGCATCGGCGGAGCGCCACAGGCAAAAAAAATCCATGCTTTTAACGCAGGTTAGCCAAAGCACTGCGGCCGATCGCCCTATCGCGCTTCGGCGTCGGTTGGACAGTTGGATCGCGCGCCGAGGGAACGGCAGGTCGTCGCGGCGCGCTTCACCCCGACATTCAGGAGACACGTCATGGAAGACGATCGGGTCTGGGCCTTCGAGAAGAGCCTCTGGACGGGCGATGCCGAACACTATCGACATCTGATCGACGAGGACTGCGTGATGGTGGTGCCTACCCCGCCCTTCGTTCTCCAGGGCAGCGATGCGATCGATGCCGTGGCCAATACCCCGCAGTGGGCGAATGTCGACTTCTCGGAAGGCCACATCGTCCGCCCGCAGGAAGGGCTTATTGTCGTCGCCTACAAGGCGGAGGCCCATCGCAACGGCACCAATTACGAAGCGCACTGTACCTCGACCTATCGCCGGCTCGGGCATGACGAGTGGCGAGTGGTCCAGCATCAGCAGACTCCGCCGCTCAGGACGAAGATGGAGGCGGATGCGTCATGACGGAGAAGAAGGGGCACGGCAGCGCGACGGCGCAGCGGGCAAACGCCAAGGCTGCGAAGGAGGGGAAGAAGAACCCGCGCACCTCGTCCGCGGCCCAGGCCGAGCTGGGGAAGAAGGGCGGCCGAAAGGCCTCCCACGGCTGAGCGATCATCGTTCGCCGTTGCGGCGCATCGGCATCGCGTCGATCGTGGACTGGAGCTTGTCGCCGGCGATCGGCGTGCGCGACCGATCGGCGACACCCCCGTCTTTCCCGATCAGCACCACCTCGAAGGCATCGCTGGGCAGACGGTAACGGGAGCGGACCGTAGCCGCACCGTCTGAAGCTCCCGTCACGTTCGTTCCGACGACCTCGACCGTCGACAGGTCGCGATCGGCCGCCTGGCTACGCCATCGGTCGAGATCGGCTCGCTGCGCCGCCAGCCGTCGATCACCGGCCGACGGAGCGTTGACCACGAGCACCCTTCGTTTCCATCGCACGTCCGCGATGCTCGAGGCCGTGCCGGCGGCCGCAAGCACAGTGACGGCGAGGAATGCGAGGATGAGCCGCTGTCCTCGCATCTACAGGTCGGAGCCCTTTGCCTTGTCGGGATAGGCTTCGGGCGTGGTCGTTCCTACGTTCGGCCGGTCCTCGACCTTCTCCTGTCGCTGACCGCCCCGCGCCCGACGGTCGGTATAGTCCTCGTCCGGACGGGCATCTCCGGTCGGGCCGTGCTGCGGTTTCATCGCATCGTCCGTCATGACCGCCTCAATCGCTCTCACCGGCCGCGCCGCCGCCCGCCGTCGTGGCAGGAGCCTCATCGTCGTCGTCGAGCCGCACCGACTCTTCGGCGGCGGTGTCGATCGAGCGCTGCCGCGCGGCTACGTCCTCGATGCCGCCGCCTTCCCGATTGCCGGCGCCACCGGAAATTGCTGCCCCGCCGCGCGCATCCGCGTCGACCTCGTCGCCGGTCCATCGGTCTCCGTTCCGGTCCATGCCGCCTCTCCTATCGATCCTGCTCGCGATTGGTGCCGCCGGTGCCCGACGTGCCGCCTGGAGCACCCGGATCCTCGAGCGGCGACCGCTCCGCCTCGTCTGGATCCTTCCGGCTGTTGTCCGACCATTCACGCTGCCCCGGCTCGACGGTTTCGTCCTCGCGGTCGAGCGTATCACTGAGGTTGCGCGCCGAGCCCTTGGGCTGGTTTTCGGTGTGCAGGTTCTCGCGCTCCATTTTTCTCTCCTACCGGATCACGCCGTCATTCCTGCGGGTTCCCACCCTCGTGGGTGCTCACGCGATCACCGCCATCTGCATCCCGATCGCCGCGGGTCGGGTCGGCATGCTCACGGGCCTTTTCGAGTTCGTCCTCGTCTCCACCCTCGACGTCCTCGGCATCCGTCTCCGGAAGCTCGCCTTCCAGGTCATCCTCGTTGTGCCTGGCCGCATCGGCCTCCGGCAGCTGCTCGTCTCGATCTTCGGGGCGCGGCCGTTCGTTGCCGCCGTCGTCGATCCTGTCGGCCATGGAGGGCTCCTTTCATCAAGGACCAGAACGAAGACCGAGCGCCCGCGAGCCATGATCCATGTTGGGAAGGCATGGTCCAGTCGCGCAAATCAGGCGCCCGGCCTCTTACATCGCTCGAGCATCTCGCCACGTCTTAACTTACGTGAATTTCTGGACTTTCTCTTCATCGACGGATCGCGAAACCCGAACCATCACCGGAGATGTGCGTTGCGGCTCCATCCGAGAAGGAGATCGATCATGAAGACCCTGATGCTCTGTGCCGCCGTCGCGGCGCTCACCGCGACCGCCGTTGCCGCCGAGCCCCCCACCCCGACCGAATTCGTCGACAAGGCGGGCGCGTCCGACACGTTCGAGATCGATTCCGCCCGCCTGATGGTCACCTCGAAGAACCCGGCCATCAAGGCGTTCGCCACGCAGATGATCACCGACCACACCAAGAGCACGAAGATGGTCCAGGCGTCGGCCAGGCTCGACCATGTCGCGCTCGAGAAGCCATCGATGACGGTCAGTCAGCGCACCGATCTGACGGCGTTGAAGGCAGTACCCGCCGGCAAGACCAAAGATGACCTCTACGTGAAGCAGCAGAAGGCGGCGCATGACGACGCGCTCGCGCTCATGCAGGACTATTCGTCCAATGGCAGCGCCAGGCACCTCAAGATGACCGCGGGCAAGATCGCCCCGGTGGTGCAGAAGCACCAGTCGATGCTGTCGACGATGTAGAAGGCCGGAGCCGAAACGACCTCAACGACGAAGGGCCGCCCCGAGAGGGGCGGCCCTTCCATTGTTCAGCCGCCGCGGCGGCGTGTCGATCTCCGGAATCCTGCGGCCCGCAACGACGGGCCGGCGACCCCGGCGACGCCTCAGGCGCCGATCACTCCTGCGGAGCGGATCGAGCCCAGGTTTGCCCCAAGCGGCGTGAGACAATGAGACATTCGATCACCTCCTTCCATGCTGTTGAACTTGATTATGAATATGGGGTGGCGATCCCGATTGTAAGACCCGATTCATGTCGCGCGGCTAGGCTTTCCGGATGAGCAGGATCGGGACGAGGATCGACGAGACGGGCATGCTGGTGCGTGACGGCGGCGGCTTCGCGCTCCGGCGCGACGCCGGAGGCCGCTACCAGCTCGATCTCCATCGTGTGCCGGTCGACGAGGTCGAGAAGCGCGTCCGCATCGTCGGCACGCTCGTTGCCGACGCCCTCGTCGACGTCGACGGCGTCTCGATCGCCTAGACCAGCAGCGGTCGCCCTCGTGCCGACACACTACGGAAGGTGATCGACCAGCGGGTCTGGTCCATCTCGACGATACTGTGCTCCCAGTCGTGCCGAGCCTCTCCGGACAGATGGTAGGCGCCGCGCGGTTCAAGTGGAAGCGAGGCGCGGTCGAAACCTCCGTCAGGTCGCCGACGGCGGAAGCGCATGTCGGCCGGGGCGCCGAGCGACAGCCCGACGACATGCTCGTAGATCGGCCGGTCGCGATGCCAGCCGATCCCGGCCCCGGGATCGTAGCGGATCAGCAGCGCCTGGATCAGCGACCCGGCGTCGATCCCGGCGAAGGCCGCCATCCGATCGCGGATCGGCAGCAGCCAGTCGGGGATCGGATCGGCCGTTGCCGCCCGCTGCGTCTCGAAATCGTAGCTGAAGCCGAACGAGCTGGTCAGGCGCCTCCCTGTCCATCCCTGGAATCGGAACGGCGTCAGATCCGTCGCGTCGATCGCCGCGACCAAGGCGCGCTCCTCAGTCTCATCGACCATGTCGGTCCGCGAGGCCAGGCCGGGCAGGACGGGCGCATCGAAGAGGTCGAGCACGGCTAGAAAGGCAGCTCGGCGACGAAGTCCGCAAACTCGCGAAACGTGTCACCGAAGGTCCGAACACCGTCGTCCATCACGATGGTGGCGAGCGCAGCCGCCTTGCGAAGAGCCTCCTCGCCGATCCCGTCATGGTCGTTCTCGGCGCGCCATCGCAGCAGCGCCGCCGCACGGTCGGTATTGAGAGGCGGAGAACCCGCCGGGTCGGCGCTGAAACCAGTTTCGGGGAGCATTGCCCCTATATAGAACATAGGACGAACAATACGAGAGGCGCCCATTCGCGCATCGGACTGATCCCCGCTCCGTCTCGCGCGTTAAGCCGGCATGCCGACACATGACCTCGACCATTTCGTTTCTGCGCAGGAGCAGACCTACGCCCGTGCCCTCGACGAGGTGCGCGCCGGCGCCAAGCGCAGCCACTGGATGTGGTACGTCTTTCCGCAGATCGCGGGGCTCGGTCACAGCGCGATGGCCCAGCGCTACGCCATCGCCGACCTGGCCGAGGCCAAGGCCTATCTCGCCCATCCCGTCCTCGGCGAGCGCCTCCGCGAGATTACGTCGGCCCTCGCCGATCTGCCCGCGCCCGACGCCGTGGCCGTCTTCGGCGGCATCGATGCGCTGAAGCTGCGCTCCTCGCTGACGCTGTTCGCGCGCGCGGACGCGAAAGCGGACGGCCTCTTCCGCAGGACGCTCGACCGCTGGTTCGACGGCGCGGAGGATCCCGCGACGATCGAACGCCTGTGAGGATCGCCACCTACAATGTGAACGGCGTCAACGGCCGGCTCCCCGTGCTGCTGGGCTGGCTGGAGGAGTCACGCCCCGACGTCGTCTGCATCCAGGAGCTGAAGGCGCCGGACGATCGCCTTCCGGTCGCCGCCATCGAGGCGGCCGGCTACGAGGCGATCTGGCACGGCCAGAAGAGCTGGAACGGCGTCGCCATCCTGAGCCGCGTCGGCACCCCGATCGAGACCCGGCGCGGACTGCCGGACGATCCCGACGACGCGCAGAGCCGCTACATCGAGGCGGCGGTGAACGGGGTGCTCGTCGCCGGCCTCTATCTGCCCAACGGCAATCCCCGGCCCGGGCCCAGGTTCGACTACAAGCTGCGGTGGTTCGAGCGCCTGATCGCGCATGCGGCCGAGCTGATCGCCACCGACATGCCGGTCGTCGTCGCCGGGGACTTCAACGTGATGCCGACGGAGCGCGATGTCTACAAGCCGGAGCGCTGGACCGACGATGCCCTTTTCGCGCCCGAGGTGCGCGAGGCCTATTCACGGCTGCTCGCACAGGGGTGGACGGACGCACTCCGCACCATGCATCAAGACGAAACCATCTACACCTTCTGGGACTACTTCCGGAACGCATACGCCCGGAATGCCGGTCTGCGCATCGATCACCTGCTGCTGAGCCCCGCGCTAGCGCCCCGTCTCGTCGCCGCCGAGGTCGACCGTGAGGTGCGCGGCTGGGAGAAGAGCAGCGACCACGCTCCCGTGTGGATCGATCTTGCCGACAGGCCGGTTCGGAAGCGGCAGCAACGACAAGCACCTGGAACGGTGGCGTAGAGAGCGGACCTTGCGCACACCGATGACCGCCTTGGACGACCGGCCGCGCTGTAATCGAGGCGCGTTAGGCAAGCCGATGCACGCCGTCCCTCTCGTCGATCGCAATGCCCTCATCCATGTCGGCCGCGTTCAAGGTCGCGGGGCGCTGAACCGAGCGCACGATGGGCCGACCCGTGCCCAAACCGCTTCAATGACGGCTTCAAGCGAGACGTTCTTCAATTCGAGCGACGCGGCTTAGGCGCGCCACTACCACTGTTTGCCTTCGTCCTTGATCATCTCGATCGAAAGCCCCGGCGGACGTTCCGTTCGGAATAGGCGCGACGACGATCGAAGGTGGCGCGGGGATTGGGGCAGCGGTCGCCAACGCGGTCTACAATGCGAAGAATGCGCGTGCGCGATTATCCCATCCCGCTCGACAAGCCTCTGGATCGATTGCCGCACTCGGCTGATTGTCCCGGCGCGCTGCCGTCTCTATCTCCGGCCCCATGCACGACCACGAGCCCGTCCTTGCCGCCTTCGAAGCCTGGCGCGGTGCGCCGATGGCTCTCGCCACGGTCGTTTCCACGTGGGGATCGGCACCACGCCCGCGGGGCAGCCATATGCTGGTACACGCCGATGGTCGGTTCGAAGGATCGGTGTCGGGCGGCTGCGTCGAGGGAGAGGTGCTGGCACTCGCGGAACGTGTGATCGCCTCCGGCCAGGCCGAGCGCCGCCGCTACGGCGTCTCCGACGCCTCGGCATGGGAGGTGGGCCTGCCGTGCGGCGGCAGCATCGAGGTGATGGTGCAGCCCGTCATCGAGGCAGGCTTCTCGCCGCACCTGTTTGGGGCGATTGCGTTGGGGCGGGAGGGCGGTCAGAGCGTACGCGTCGCCACCGATCTCGACAGCGGCCGGAGCAGTCTTGCAATAGCCGATGCGCCGGATCTGTTCGTGAACCGCTACGCACCGCCGCGTCGGTTGTTCATCGTCGGCGCCGTGCAGATCGCACAGAGCCTGGCCAGTATCGCCCGAACGCTCGGCATCCGGCCCGTCGTCATCGATCCGCGCAGTCGGTTTCTGACCGACGAGCGGTTTCCCGACACCGAGCTGGACGATCGCTGGCCCGACGAGGCCGTAACCGTCCAGAGACCGGACGCGGCCACGGCCGTCATCACGCTGAGCCACGATCCCAAGATCGACGATCCCGCTCTTATCGCCGCGCTGGCCCACCCGACCGGCTATGTCGCTGCGCTCGGGTCGCGTCGCAGTCACGCGGCGCGGCTGGAGCGGCTCGCGGCTGCCGGCGTCGCCGATGCCGATCTGGGTCGCATCGACGGGCCGGCCGGGATCGACATCGGCGCGATCGGGGCGGCCGAGATCGCGCTGTCGGTGGCGGCGGGGATGATCGCGGCGCTCGGGCGCGAGCGCGCGTGACGATCGCGGCGGTGCTGCTGGCCGCCGGGCGATCGACACGCTTCGGCGCCGAGAACAAGCTCCTCGCCCCGATGGACGGAATTCCGCTCGGTCTGCATGCCGCGAACATGCTGGCACGACTGCCGGTCGATCGTCGCATCGTTGTTACTGGAGCAGCAGTCCTCGAATGGCCGGGCTTCACCCCAATCGCGAACGATCGACCAGAGGCGGGCATGGCGCACTCTATCGCGCTTGGCGTGGCCGCCGCGCGGCGCAGAAGGGCCGACGCGGTGTTGATCGCGTTGGCCGATATGCCTTTCGTGTCGGAGGCCCATTATCGGCGGCTTCTCGCCTGCCACCGTGGACCCGACAGCCGAGCCGCGTCTAGCGACGGATCGCGGCGCACGCCGCCGGCCCTTTTCGGTGCCGACTGGTTCGACACGCTGGAGCAATTGTCCGGAGACCAGGGCGCGCGTGCACTTCTCGGTCATGCCGAGCTGGTCGCGGCCGATCCACGCGAACTCGTCGACATCGACCGTCCCAGCGACCTACACGCACGCCCCTGATCGTCTGCTCTCGTTTCGAGGGCGTTCCGGCGACAGCCGGACCGATCGGGAGGAGCTTCCCTCGAAACGGGTCGTTTCCCTCGGACAGGACGGGGAGATCCCAATGCATTTCGTCATCAACGAGGAGGATTTCGAGCGCGAGGTCGATCTCAGGACGTCGTTGCTCGATCTGCTGCGCGATCATGCCGGGCTCACCGGCACCAAGAAGGGCTGCAACCAGGGCGCGTGTGGTGCTTGCACCGTGCTGGTCGACGGAGAGCGGATCGTCTCCTGTCTCGCGCTCGCAGTCCAATATGAGGGACGCGCGATCACGACCGTCGAAGGACTCGCCGATGCGGCAGGTTTGCATCCACTGCAGAGGGCCTTCGTAGAGCATGACGGTTTCCAGTGTGGCTACTGCACGCCGGGCCAGCTCTGTTCGGCGATCGGCATGGCCGCCGAGCTGCAGCGTGGTTTGCCGAGCCACGTCACCGCCGACCTGACCGCAACGACGATGCGGACGACGCGCGAGGAGCTGACGGAACGGATGAGCGGCAATCTATGCCGCTGCGGCGCGCACAACGGCATCATTGATGCCATCGACGAATTCTTCGGCGATGACCGGGCCGACCACGCATATGTCCCCGAAACCCCGGAGAAGGTGGCATGACGCCTTTCAGCTTTACGCGCGCCGTCGATGCGGGCGATGCCGTTCGACAGGGTGGCGCCAGGGGTGCCCGCTTTCTCGGCGGCGGCACCAACCTCGTCGATCTCATGCGCGAGACGATCGAGCGCCCTTCTGCGCTGGTCGACGTTACGGGCTTGTCGAGCGATATCGAGGAACTCGAGGACGGTGGCCTCCGCATCGGTGCGGCGGCACGCAATACTGCCGTCGCTGAGCATTCTGCTGTGCGCTCGCGCTATCCCGCTCTCGCCCGCGCCATCCTGTCGGGCGCCTCGGGCCAGATCCGCAACATGGCGACTGTGGGCGGCAACATCCTGCAGCGGACGCGCTGCACCTATTTCTACGACAATGAGGGCTCGCGCTGTAACAAGCGCTCGCCGGGCCAGGGATGCGATGCGATCGACGGCCTGAACCGGATGCATGCCATCCTCGGCGCCTCGCCCTCATGCGTCGCCACGCACCCCTCGGACATGTGCGTCGCACTGGCTGCGCTCGACGCGACCGTCTACCTGGGAGGCGCGAGCGGAGAGCGCTCGCTGGCCCTGACGGATGTGCATCGCCTGCCCGACGGACGGCCCGAGATAGAGACGATGCTGGAACCGGGCGAGCTCATCACCGCCATCGAATTGCCGGGAGAGCCGTGGTTAGGGCGTTCGACCTATCGCAAGGTCCGCGATCGTTCGAGCTATGCCTTCGCCTTGGTCTCCGTTGCCGCCGCGCTGAAGCTGGAAGACGATCGCATCGCGGATGTCCGGATCGCACTGGGCGGCGTCGCGCACAAACCATGGCGCGCCAGGAAGGCAGAGGACGTCTTGCGAGGCGGTGTGGCGTCACCGGGCTCGTTTCGTGCCGCGGCCCTCGCCGAGCTCGCCGATGCCGCGCCGCTCAGCCACAACGGCTTCAAGATCACCCTCGCCGAGCGGACCATGGTGGCGGTGCTGACTGATCTGGCGGGAGAGGTCGCATGAGCATCGTCGGAGATGCCGCCGGGGCCGCCAAGGGCCTGATGCAGAGTGCCATGAAGAAGGCGATCGAGGTCGCGCCCGACGGCTGGATGCCGGGCGGCTCGCCCGATCCGCTCATTCGACACCAGCATGGCCACGTCGGACGCCCGATCTCGCGGATCGACGGTCCGCTCAAGGTGCAGGGTGCCGCGCGCTTCGCCGCCGAATTCGCGCTCGAGGGGCTGACCTATGCCGCCGTCGCCTTCTCGACGATCGCCAAGGGACGGATCAGTGCGCTCGACGTCGGCGAGGCGGAGGCGGCGCCAGGCGTCGTCCTCGTGATGACCTATCGCAACGCGCCGCGCATGGCGCCGATGCCGGCCTTCGGATCGAACGGCATGGCCGCGGGTGGCGACGACCTGCCGGTCCTGCAGGACGATCGCATCCACTGGAACGGGCAGCCGATCGCTGTCGTGCTCGCCGAGACCCAGGAGCAGGCCGATCACGCCAAGTCTCTGATCCGCGTCGAATATGAGGCGGAGCCCGCAGCGACGTCGTTCGCGGCGGCGCGCGCGAAGGGAACCGAACCCGGCGCGTTCCAGGGCGAGCCGCTGCAGATCGCGATCGGCGACGCCGAGGCAGCGCTGGAGTCAGCGCATTTCAAGGTCGACGAGATCTACCGCACGCCCCGGCACAGTCATGCCGCCATCGAACCGCATGCCGCGACCGTGGCGTGGCAGGACGGCACGCTGATCGTCCACGACGCGACCCAGGCGGTGACGCACACGGCGTGGTCGCTGGCGCACATCTTCGGCATCGAGCAGGATCAGGTACGCGTTACGTCGCCCTATGTCGGCGGCGGCTTCGGATCGAAGACCCTCTGGCAGCATCAGGTGCTCGGAGCGGCGGCCGCGAAGCTCGCCGGCCGTCCCGTCCGGATTGCCCTGTCGCGCGAAGGTGTGTTTCGCATCGTCGGCGGCCGCAGCCTGACCGAGCAGCGCTTCGCGATCGGAGCGGACAAGAACGGTCGGTTCACCGCCATCATCCACACCGGCACGACAATCATGACACCGCACAGCGCCATGCCGGAGCCGTTCATCGTCGCGACGCGCAGCGGCTATGCCGCCGATCACTTCAAGATGGACGTGCAGGTGGCAAGGCTCGACATTGTCGCCAACACATTCATGCGCGCGCCCGGCGAGCNNGTGGGCACCTTCGCGCTCGAATGCGCGATCGATGAGCTTGCCGACCGCATGGACATCGACCCCATTGAGCTGCGGATCCGGAACGAGCCGGAAAAGGATCCGACGATCGGCACGCCCTTCTCGTCGCGCCACGTCGTCGAGGCGTATCGCGCCGGCGCCGACCGCTTCGGCTGGTCTGCCCGACAGGCGCCGGGCACGCGGCAGGAAGGCGAGTGGTTGATCGGCCTCGGCTGCGCGACGGGCACCTATCCATATTACCGCATGCCGGGTGGCGTCGCGCGGATCAGCATCGGCAGCGATGGCCATGCGCGAGCATCGGTCGCCGCGCACGAAATGGGCATGGGCACGTCGACGGCGCACACCCAGGTGGTCGCCGAACGGCTCGGCTTGGCGCTCGATCAGGTGACCATCGACTATGGCGACTCCAGGCTGCCTGGGCTCTTCCTGGCCGGCGGATCGCAACAGACCGCCGCGATCGGCGCCGCGATCATCGCCGCGCATCGTGCCCTCGTCGTCGAACTCTTGAAGCTCGCAGGCAATGACTCGCCCCTCGCCGGCCTGAAACCCGAGGAGGTCGGTGGCATCGACGGCGGCCTCGCCAAGCTGGACGAGCCGGAGCGCCGCGAAAGCTACATATCCATCCTCGGCCGTGCGCAGCGCGAGGAAGTCGGCGTAGAGGCGGAAGCGCCCGCACCGATCGAGAACCAGCACTGGTCGATGCACTCCTACAGCGCACTGTTCTGCGAAGCACGCGTGAATGCGGTGACGGGCGAGGCGCGCATTGCACGCTTCCTCGGCTCTTTCGATTGCGGCCGCATCCTCAATGCCAAGACCGCCGCCAGCCAGTTTCGCGGCGGGATCATCATGGGCCTCGGCCTCGCGCTGATGGAGGAGACCGCATTCGACGAGCGATCGGGCCGAATCATGAGCTCGAGCCTCGCCGAATATCACGTCCCGGTGCACCTCGACGTTCCGGCGATCGAAGTGATGTGGACCGACATTCCCGATCCTCACACGCCAATGGGAGCGAGGGGGATTGGCGAGATCGGGATCACGGGAACGGGTGCTGCCGTAGCAAACGCGATCTACAACGCGACGGGAAAACGTATTCGCGATCTGCCGATCACCCTCGACAAGCTCCTTTGATCGCTAGGCGCCCGACCCCGTCTTTTCCTCGCTCGGCTCGCGCAGATCCGCGAAACGGCCTCGCTCCTCGCGATAGCGGACGATCTCGGGCCATTCCCCTTCAAGGGAGGGGAGACGTCCAGCGCATCGCTGTCCGCCGTGTTCAGGTCGATCGTCAACGGCTGGTGAATTAGGCTTTCCCAATCCGAGCAAGCATTCCCCCCTGGCTCCGCCAGCCTCGTTGGAACAGCCCGGCCGCGGTCGCGTTATAGACTGTCATAGAACGTAACACGAACAAAGGTGAAGACGCGATGAGTGGAGAAGCGCACAACCCGAAACTTGACGAACATCCCGGCTCGAATGCCGAGAAGGATCCGAAGAACTGGGTCTCCGGCGACGAGCCGATGACCGGTGCGCAGGCGAGCTACCTGACCACGCTCAGCGAAGAGGCCGGGGTGGCACCGCCCCAGGACGATCTCACCAAGGCTGAGGCCTCACAGAATATCGACGCTCTCAAAGCGAAGCTGGGCCGGGACTGATCATCGGCTGGGGATCCGCCACCTGACTGTCGGGATTGGACCAGGGTCGCGCGCTTCCGAAGCGCGACACACCACCCATCCGTGATACGGCGACCCAGCGGTCAAATATCGCCGGCTACGACGGTCACGTCTCGGCACGCTACATGCCGGCTGGTCGATCACTGGTAGCCGCCCTCCTTGCGCTCCGCGGCAGCCTTCCGCTGTACCTCCAGGTTGTCCTCTTCCTCTTCAGCCTCAGTAACCTGAGGGTTTTCTTCCAATGTCTCGGGCGACCCCTTGTCGCGATCCTTCGGCAGCTCATCCACATCGTGGTCGAAGCCAGCCTCTTCGCCCTGCGGAGTGTTGTCCATCATCACCATCTCCTGGTCTGCGTCGGTTGGCGGTCCCAGCGACCTGAGCGATGCGCTATCGTCCGGGATCGCGTGGTATATTCATGCTTGGAAGACGCGACGGACGCTTCGCACCGCCGTCCGCCGTCGCCTGCGTCCTACTGTCTCGTCCCGCGGAGGCTGTTGAGGACCGCGACGGCCGCCACGCCGAGAAAGGCGGCACTTGTCCACGGCCGCGCCTTGGCGAATCCCTTTACCTTGTCGGTCAGCGGGGCGTCACCGGAGAAATGCTCCCGGATCGCGTCGGTGAGCGCCGTCTTGGAGTTAGAGACAGGCGTATCGGTCATCGTCATCTCCCCGATGCTGGCTTCATGCAGATGATTTCAAACGCGCGTACCGGCCGTCTGTGCCGGGACCGTCCGATGGTCCCGATGCGTGGTTCGCGCGTTGGGGCAGGAAATGGGAGATGATGCATGAAGCTCTACTACTCGCCCGGCGCCTGCAGCCTTTCGGACCACATCGCGCTTCACGAGGCCGGCCTGGACTTCGAGCACGAGAAAGTCGACCTCAAGGCCAGGAAGACCGAGAGCGGTGCCGACTTCGCGTCGATCAACCCGAAAGGCTACGTGCCGGCGCTTACGCTCGATAGCGGCGAGACCCTCACCGAGAACGTCGCGATCCTGGATTGGATCTCGCATCAGGATGGCGAACTCAAGCCATCCGGTGCGATGGGCCACACGCATCTCCTGCAGGCGCTCGCCTTCATCTCCACCGAGGTCCACAAGAGCTTCAAGCCCTTCTTCATGGGCGCCAGTGACGAGGAGAAGGGCAAGGCGGCCGACACGATCCTGAAGCGTCTCGGCTATCTTTCCGACACGATGGCGGGCGACTTCCAGTTCGGCGACGACGTGAGTGCAGCGGACTGCTATCTCTTCGTGATGCTGCTCTGGTCCCAGAAGAATGGGATCGACGTTCCCGAGAGGCTGACCGCCTATCGCGAACGCATGATGGCCCGCCCCGCCGTGCAGAAGGCGATGTCGCACGAGGGTCTCCTGTAGGTCGGCAAAACCGGATCATGACAGACAGAAAAACCGTCGGAGCATCGATCGCCTGCGCGTCGCCGACATCAGTGGGTGCCGCGCCGACATGCTGGGCCTCGCGATGGGTCTAGTCCCGCCAATCCCGTCATCGGTCCGCGCATGAGCCTCACCGTATGGCATGATGGCGACTGTCCACTGTGCCGGCGCGAGATCGCGCTGATGCGGCGCCTCGATCGGCGCGACGCGATACGCTTCATCGACGTCCGCGACGAGAATGCCGCGTGCCCGCTCGATCCGGCTCAGCTGCTGGCGCGCTTCCACGCGCGCGAGGACGGCAGGATGCTGTCCGGCGCCGCGGCCTTCGGAGCGATGTGGCGCGCGATCCCGTTCCTGAGGCCCTTGGGGCTCGCCGCGAGAAATCGCGTGGTCCTTTCGCTGCTCGAGCGGGCGTATGCCGCCTTCCTGAAGGTCAGGCCGCATCTCCAGAAGGCGGCGCTCCGCGTCGAGGCGCACGGACCATGAGGCGACCGATCCCGGATCCGGTTGCCACCGGGCAGGAGAGCGTCTGGGACTTCCCGAGGCCGGCGGTTGCGCAGCCGACCGGAGCGAAGGTCAGCGTTGTCTTCGCAGGGCAGACGATTGCCGAGTCCCTTCGTGCGCTATGTAGCCGCACGACCGATCACAAAGCCCGTCGGCAAGCCGGCAAATTATCTCAGCAGTAGATTAGCGGCTGAGCGTGAACGTCTTGGCGACGACGCTCAAAAGCCTGCTGACGAGTGCGGAAGGCCTGCGAAAGCCCGCAACGCGTGTTGATCGCCTTGCGAGATGCTCCGGCTCGCCCCTACCGCACCAAGCCTGGAGCATTGCTTCACTGTCAGCGCGCTCGATATCCCGCCAAATGTCGTGACCAACCGCTCGATCCTCATGCATATTCGACCTCACCCTGCTCTCATCACCGTCACACGGATGCATTAAATTGCCGTGACAATTCCGGTGTTTAACTGTCCCCGGATAGCCATTTCTCCGCGAAATTGGCCTCATGGTGTGTTGTGCGATGCTCCCGCGCGAAGGCCTCCGCATCATCCTCCAATTCGAAGAGCGCGATCGTTCGGTGTTCGGTCCGCCACACCCCACCCGTGGTCCAGCCACGCGAGATGGATAGCTTGATCAGCGCGCATCCCATGATCGCTGCTGAAAGCTTGCCGAACGGCTCGTTTTCGCGCTCGACTTCCACTGTCGGATGCTGGTCGTCGCTATAGTAGATCCGGTGCAGAGGCTTCTGAAGTGCCACGGCAAAATCGTAAGCGATGATCGCCGGCGCAGCGAACAAGCGATCTTCGAAAACGTATTTGGAACCTCGGTCACGATGAGCTTCGGCGATCAGCGAGATATGAAGCGGATAACCCCGCACGCTAGAACCCCTGCAGCCTGTTTTGCCGTGAAAATGCGCGGGAGGGCAAGTTGGGTCCATGACCCTCGTCGGTTAAAACTGATGCCGGCTATCCGCAAAAGGCGGCAGGCAACGTCCAGGTGCTCAACGCGGCTAGAACGGCAGCTTTCAGGAAACCCAAGTGTGTCCGGGGACGGCCACTATTGGCGCTTGGTTGCCCTGCCCGCGGTTCGTATTCGGCTTGGCGCCGCGGAATAGGGCTCAATTTATATCTCGGCGGCGGCGAGGTTGATGTGGCCACTCGGCAGTTGCGCCTTGGCGACGCTTTCCCGCTCTGCGAAGGCCTGGTGGATCACGCTGCCCGCAGGCACGCTCTCGGTCAGCCAGACATTGCCGCCGATGACCGCCCCTTGGCCGATGGTGACCCGCCCCAGGATCGTTGCGCCGGAATAGATGATCACATCGTCCTCGACTATCGGATGGCGCTCCAGGCCCTTGGTCAGCGCTCCGCTCTCCTCGGCCGGGAAGCTGCGCGCGCCAAGCGTCACCGCCTGGTAGAGGCGAACCCGGTTGCCGATGATCGCCGTCTCCCCGATCACCACGCCACTGCCATGGTCGATGAAGAAGCCCTCGCCGATCCGCGCGCCGGGATGGATGTCGATGCCGGTCTCGGCATGGGCGATCTCCGATGTGATCCGCGCCACCAGGGGAGCGCCCAGCTCGTACAGCCGGTGGGCAAGGCGGTGATGGATGATGGCCAGCACGCCCGGATAGCAGAGCAGCACCTCATCGACGCTGCGCGCGGCCGGGTCGCCCGCATAGGCCGCCTCGACATCCCGGTCGAGCTGACGGCGCAGGTCCGGCAGCGACCGCGCGAAGGCCCCGATAATGCGAGCAGCGTCTCGTTCCTGGTCCGCAGGGTCGGTCTCCCGCCCGGCATAGCCGAGTTCCAGCCTGATCTGCCCGTAAAGCCGGCTCAGCGCCGTCTGCAGGCTCTCCGCGACGAAGGCCGCCTCATTGTGGGCGCGCACGAAGCTTGGCCCCAGCCGGAGCGGGAACAGCGCGCCGCACAAGGCGGCCACGATCTTCTCCAGCCGTTTGCGCGAGGGAAATCCGGCTTCGCCATGCTCGCTGTGTCGGCGATGCTTCGCTCGCCAGTCGTCACGGGCCGTACCCAGTTCCCGGCCGAGCGCGTCGATATCCCAATATTGCCCGTCGACAACGGGCGCCTCGTCTTCGTCGGTCATGCGCCAGTGCCTCTCAATGCCGGCCTTCCGCAATGATCTGGTCGAACACGCCGCCGTCCGCGAAATGCACCTTCTGTGCACGCGCCCAGCCGCCGAAATTATGCTCGATGGTGAAGAGCTTGAGCGGATGGAACTGTGCTGCATAGCGTTTCGCGACACCAGGATCGCGCGGCCGGTAGAAGTTGCGTGCCTCGATGTCCTGCGCCTCGGGCGTGTAGAGGAAGCGCAGATAGGCTTCCGCCTGCTTGCGCGTTCCGTGCGCATCGACATTCTTGTCGACGACCGCGACCGAAGGCTCGGCCAGGATCGAGACCGACGGATAGACGATCTCATAACCGGCGGGCGCCTGCTTCAGCGCCAGCAGCGCCTCATTCTCCCAGGTCAGGAGCACATCGCCCTGTCCGCGCTGGATGAAGGTCGTGGTCGACCCTCGCGAACCCGAATCCAGCACGACGACGTTCTGGTAAAGCCGCCTCACGAAATCGCGCGCCTTGGCCGCGCCGAGCGTCTTCGTCGCGTACCCCCATGCCGCGAGATAGGTCCAGCGCGAGGCCCCGCCCGTCTTGGGATTGGGAGTGACGACCCCGACGCCCGGCTTCACCACATCGTTCCAGTCTTGGATCTGCTTGGGATTCCCCTTGCGCACGAGGAAGACGATGGTCGAGTAATAGGGGGTAGAATTGAGCGGAAGGCGCTCCTGCCAGTTCGGCGTCGTGAGGCCCCTGGCGGCGATCTGGTCGATGTCGTTGGCCAGCGCGAGGGTCACGACATCCGCCGGCAATCCTTCGATGACCGATCTGGCCTGGGCGCCGGATCCGCCATGCGACTGCTGGATGGTGATATCCTCGCCGGTCCTGGCTTTCCATTGCGCGGCGAAGGCCTTGTCGACCTGCGCATAGAGCTCGCGCGTAGGATCGTAGCTCACGTTGAGCAGGGTCACGGCGGTGAGGGCCGGCTGGGCTATGAGGCCCAGCGCGACCAGCGCGCCGACGATGGCACGTGTCTTCATTTCTCACTCCCCTGTTGGATCTCGCCGCGCATCACCAGTTCACGCCTGCACGGACGTAGAGATACCGCCCGTTGAAACCCCAGGGCGAATAATAGGGAAAGGGCGTCACGCCGTTGTTGTTCAGCGCGGCCGAAACCGTCTTGGGGTAGGTATCGAACAGGTTGCTGACACCGAGCGCGATCTGCGGCCCTTTCTTGGGCTGGTAGCGCAGTTCGAAATCGGCGATCGCCTTCTTGCCGGTATCGAGATCGTTCGCCGCCAGCGTCGCGGGCTGAACGACGTTGCCATAATAGGTGACGCGCGCCGTCGCTCCGACCACGCCCGACGACCAGTCGAGCGTGCCCGTCACCTTCTCGCCCGGCGTGCCACTCTCTAGCGAGATGATCCGGGTCCGCGCGAACAGCGCCGGGGCGGGATCGAGGTTCGCCGCCGTGTTGGTCGGCACCCTGGTCACATCGATCTTGTTGATGTTCCCAGCCAGCGTGAAGTCGAACGTGCCCGCGCCGGCGCTCTTCAGGCGATAATGCGCGACCGCATCGATGCCCTTGGCGGTCGACGCGAGGCCATTGATGAAGAAGCGCGCCGCCGACACGTTCTGCGGCCCGAGCAGCGCTGCGATCTGCGGGCTGAAGCTCGCGCTGATATTCTCCGACAGGCCAAGTTCGTTGCGGATGTGGATGCGATAGGCGTCGACCGTCAGGTCAAACCCGCCGAAGCGGATCACCGTGCCGACCGAGAGATTGGTCGACTTTTCCGGCTGCAGCGGTTTTCCACCCAACGCCACACCCACCGCGCTCGTCGACGGGAAGGTGCCGGTCTGCACCGGCGGCTGGCCGTTGGAGAGAATTTGCGGCGCGATCGAGGTGAAATATTGCTGCTGGAGCGCGGGCGCGCGGAACCCGGTCGATGCCGTGCCGCGCAACGCGAAGTGGGGCGAGAAATCGTAGCGGGCGGAGACCTTGCCGGTGCCCGTCGTTCCGAAATCCGAATAATGCTCGCCGCGCCCTGCCAGGCCGAGCAACAGCTTGTCGGTCAGTTGCGCCTCGATATCCACATAGGCTGATACGGCCTCGCGATGTTTCGAGACCTCGTTGGCGGTCGAGAAGCCGTTGAAGCCCTGCGCACCCGGCGAGGCGGTGAAGCCATTCTGGGCAAAGGACCCGACCTCGTAGGACTCAGGCTGGCCCGCATCGATCTTGAAGCCCTCGCGTCGCGCTTCGACACCGAAGGCGAGGTTGAGCGACTGGAAAACGTCGAGCTTGCGCGTCACGTCCACGCCGCCAACGAGCTGGTCGTAGATCAGCGCGCCATCGTAGAAATTGCGCGGGCTGGAGGCGCCGAGGCTGTAATTGGCTGAATCGAGCGTGCGGAAGTCGATGCGGTTGCGCCCGTAGCTGACATTGGCGTCGATCGACCAATCGCCGAGATCGCCCTTCACGCCGATCGCCGAGTTCAGGTCCTTCGAATGCGTGTTGATCAGCGGCAGGAATCCGTTGGCATAATCGGGATAGAGTTGCGCCACCGTCTCGGCGGGATCGCCGTTGGCGGCCGGGATCGCGGTGGCCGATGCGAGGCGCGGAAATGCAGCCGAGGTGGAGTCGCGATACTGGTAGCCAAGCCAGCCGTAGAGCTTCCAATTGTCGGTCAGCGAGGAACCGAAATTCGCCCAGCCGCTATATTGCTTCACGTCCGGATCGCCGAAGCGCGAGTCCACCGTCGACGGGGTGATGCGCGGATCGATGTCGCTGCGGTTGGTCGGCAGGCGGCGCTGATATTCGCCCGAGATCGTCAGATAGCCGTCGTCACCGAAGCCGAAGCCCTGCCACGCCGAGGCATTCACCGTGTGCTCGCCCGTCACGCTACGACTGCTCCGGGCGGCATCGATGTCGGTGTCGTAGAGGCCGTAAGTGACGGACGCCCCGCCCCCGGACCGCGCCTGGCGCAGGCGCAAATTGACAACGCCGGCAATCGCGTCCGATCCATATTGCGCCGACGCGCCGTCACGCAGCACCTCGATCGTGTCGAGCGCGACGGTGGGCACGGTGTTGAGATCGACCGCCGCGGCACCACGGCCCACCGAACCATTGATGTTGAGCAGTGCCGAGGTGTGGGCGCGCACGCCGTTGATCAGCACCAGCGTCTGGTCGGGCGAGAGGCCGCGCAGGGTCGCCGGCCGGATCGCATCCGTGCCGTCGACGGCGGCCGAGCGCGGGAAGTCGATCGACGGCGCGACCGAGGCCAGCGCCGCACCGAGTTCGGTGGTGCCCTGCTGGCGCAGGCTGGCACCGCTCAACACGTCCACAGGAGATGCGGTATCGAGCTTCGAACGTCCGGCAACGCGCGTTCCGGTCACGACGATCTCGGCGTTGGCGGGATCGGCCGGCGCAGGCGTGGCGGATGCCGTCGTCGTGTCGGCCGCCGTCTGGGCGACAGCCGAGCCTGACCATGCGAGCGCCGCGGTTCCGGCAAGCAAAAGCGAACGATTGAACTTCACGTCATTCCCCTTGTTCTGTTTGTTCGTAACGAGATCGAATTTTGTCGTTTGCGCCGCGACTATCGCATCGCCGCGGTCGCGGCTGCGTCGCCGAACAGCCGGAAGAAGGCCCGGCTACCCGCGTTCGTTCGGGCATCCCATTCCGGATGCCACTGGACACCGACCACCGGTGCCCCGCAGGGGAGGGCCCAGACGGCCTCGATCAAGCCATCATCGGGTGCGATCGCTTCGACCGATAGCCCTGCCCCAAGGCGCTCGATGCCCTGCTGGTGGACAGAATTGACCTGGCGCCGGCTGCGACCGAGCGCGTTGCTGAGCGGCCCGGTGCCGATGATGTCGACATTATGATGATGGTCGAACAGCGCATCGGCCGAGCACGGCGCGTCGAACCGGTAGTGGCCGTGCTTCCCGACATCGGAACTCAGCGTTCCGCCGAACAACACGTTCAGTTCCTGCAAGCCCCGGCAGATGCCGAACACGGGTTTGCCGGCCTCGATCATCGCCGACGCCAGCCGGAGCGCGACTTCATCGCGCCGGACGTCGGTCTCCTGCCCTTCAGGAAGGGATGCCCCGCCATACCGAAGGGGCTCCAGATTCGAACAGGAGCCGGTAAGGAGCAGGCCGTCGAGCAGGCGCGAGATAGTGACCACGTCGATCGCATCCGGGATCGCCGGCACGAGCAGCACTGTCGCCCCGGCATGCTCGGCGATAGGCGCCACGAACCGACTCGCCACTGCCTGCGCGGCCCGTCCGTCGAGGCTGCGATTGCAGCAGAGCACCCCAACGACCGCAGCACTCCGTCCCGGGCGCATGATCACGGCTCCATTCTGTAACCTAGCTGGCAATCGTGACCTCATGGCTGGATTCTTGGCACGCACATACTCTATCCCACAACTAGGGATTGCACGGGAGTTTTGCTTTACGCACGCCAAGCGCCGCTCCAGATGAGACGGATGAACCCGGTCTACGCCTCGCTCGGCACGACGATCTTCGAGGAGATGTCGAGCCTCGCGCGCCAGTATGGCGCGATCAATCTGGGCCAGGGCTTTCCGGAAACAGACGGTCCGATCGACGTTCGCCAGGCGGCGGCGGACGCGCTGCTGAAGCACTCGAACCAATACCCGCCGATGATGGGCATGGCCGAATTGCGCCGGGCGGTCGCCGATCACTATGCGCGATTCCAGGGGCTACCGATCACGCCCGACCACGTTCTCGTGACGTCGGGCGCGACCGAGGCCCTGGCCGCCTCTATCCTCGCTCTCGTCAGCGAAGACGACGAGGTGGTGCTGATCGAGCCGATGTACGATGCCTACCGGCCGCTGGTCGAGCGCGCCGGCGGACGGGTTCGGACGCTCAGGCTCGCGCCGCCGGACTGGCGCCTGACGCCCCGCGCGGTCGAGCAGGCCTTTGTCGGCTCACCCAAGGTCTTGGTGATGAACGATCCCCTCAATCCAGCCGCCCGCGCATTCGACCAGGACGAGATCGCGCTGCTCGCCGAAGCCTGCCAATGCCACGGGACGATCGCCATCTGCGACGAGGTCTGGGAGCATGTCCTGTTCGACGGCCGGCGACATCATCCCCTGATCGGCATGCCGGGCATGGCCGCACAGGCGATCAAGATCGGATCGGCGGGCAAGATTTTCTCCATGACCGGCTGGAAGGTCGGCTTCGTGATCGCGGATCCGGCATTGCTTCAACCTGTAGCCCGCGCCCATCAATTCCTGACCTTCACCACGCCGCCCGCCCTCCAGCTCGGCGTTGCCTACGGGCTCGGTAAGGATGATGCCTGGTTCGCCGACATGCGCGCGGGCTACCAGCATTCGCGCGACGGTTTGCGGGATGGACTGGAGCGAGCCGGCTTCTCGGTGCTTCCGAGCGACGCCACCTATTTCCTGTGCGTCGACCTGCGTGCATCCGGCATCGAGGATGACGATCGCGACTTCTGCCGTCGCGCGGTCGAGCAGGCGGGCGTTGCGGCCATACCCTTGTCGCCATTCTACGCTGGCTCGGCCGAGACCGGCATCATCCGACTCTGCTTCGCAAAGCCCTATTCGGTGCTGGCCGACGCGATCGAACGCCTCGCGAGGATGAAGTTTCGCTGACCTCAAAGACCGCCCTCAGCTCGGTAACGACGTCGGGCCGCAACTGCCGCCCGCCACCGCCACCGCGTTCCCACCAATCCGAGCGGCCGTGATATGAAGCTCGGTCTCTCGAACTCGCAGCTGCCAGACAGTCCTTTGCTCGGCGGTTTCCGTGCGTTACGCGGTGGCGATGACCGCTGTTTCAGCAATCGATCGGGCGTTTGATCTGGCAAAATCAGGCTGGTGCCGCAGCGTATCTGAGATCATCCGTCACCTGCGGTCGGACGATCGCGCTGCCGTTGAGGCGCATCTGGCGCAACCGGGCGCCAGACGAGAGCTCATCCAGATTTGCAGTGCTGCCTGGCTCGCCGCCGACTGATGCAATCCGACTGCCCGTCTCTTCCCAATTGTCCGGCGCCTGACCGCCGAACCTATCTCCGCCGGTAGCTGGCTGACGACATGTCACTCTGTATCAGCCTGATCGTCCTCCTGGCTGCGGTGCTGCACGCGAGCTGGAACGCGCTGCTGCGTGCGGGATCCGATCGGCTCTGGTCGATGACGGTGATGTGCGTGGCGATCGCGATCGTCTGCGCGGTTGTGGCGCCCTTTGTTTCCGCTCCCGCCAGGGCCAGTTGGGGCTATGCGCTGCTCTCGGCCCTGCTCCATGTCGGCTACAATCTCTTTCTCGTGCGGACCTACCCGGAGCGGGGATCTCGGCCAGACCTACCCGATCTCGCGCGGATCATCGCCGGTCCTCGTGTCGATCGGAGCGGCCCTGTTCGCTGGCGAACTCCCTGACCCGATCAGCGCCTTCGGCGTCCTGCTCGTTTCCAGCGGGATCGTATCACTGGCCTTCCAAGGACGGAGCGTCGGGTGGGGCAGCCTTCCCTATGCGCTCGGGACAGGGTGCTTCATCGGTGCCTATAGCGTGACCGACGGGATCGGCGTCCGCCTGTCTGGCGCGCCGATCGGATACACGGTGTGGATGTGCCTCTTGTGGGGTGTGATGGCACCGCCCGTTTACGCGGTCTTGCGCGACTGGCGTAGCCTCTTTCGTGGTCCCCGGGAGACGGCGGTCGCGGCCGGTGGTGGC
This sequence comes from Sphingomonas-like bacterium B12, assembly GCA_000333335.1. Lineage (GTDB taxonomy): Bacteria > Pseudomonadota > Alphaproteobacteria > Sphingomonadales > Sphingomonadaceae > Solisphingomonas. The sequence goes on from BACX01000787.1 coordinate 24,205, forward strand.
ATCGTCTCGCTGATCGCTTACGGGATCGTGATCTTTGCGATGTCGCTTGGGCCGATGGGATCGGTATCGGCCCTGCGTGAAACCAGCGTCGTCTTCGCGGCACTGATCGGTCGCTTCTTCCTGCACGAACGGCTGACCGCCTGGCGCATCGGCGCCTGCTGCGTCGTGGCGCTCGGTGCAATCCTGATCAGCCACGACGGAGGTTCCAAGCGGACCGCTTCAGCCGTTCCAGACGCAGCTCTGGGCAACCCACCGCCGCGATAAGGCGAAAAGCCTATTCTGTCTCTGCGGCCTTCCGCTTCTCCACCTCAACCGAATGGATGCCGGGAGCGTCCTTCAGTCGTGAGACACCCAATCGAATGTCGCGCTGCGACACCCTGGTCAGATGGAGCCTTGTTTCCTCCAGATCGTCCTCGGCCGGAATCGTGACGATACGGCGGAGCTGGCTGCCGCGGACGCCGAGAAGCTTCTTGACCCTGTCCGGCTCCATCGATCCACGCTCTCCCAGCACCCTGAACACGGCGCTCTGCACCCGGGAACGATAGGCTTCTTCGAGCGGCTTGATACCGATCAGGATCAGCAGGATGATTCCGGTCGCCAATGCCGCCGCGAAGTAGAGACCGCCACCTGCCGCCAAGCCGATCGCGGCAACGCTCCACACGCTCGCCGCTGTCGTCAGACCCTTCACGACCTGACCGCGAAGCAGGATCGAGCCGGCGCCAAGAAACCCGATACCCGATACGACCTGGGCTGCCACGCGGGAAGGGTCCAGCACCACATGCGGCATCGCTGTTGCCCGAGAAAAGCCGTAGGCTGACACGATCATCAGCAAGGCGGAGCCGACGCTGACCAGCATGTGCGTACGAACGCCTGCCGCCCACAGCAGGCGCTCCCGTTCGAAGCCTACGAGACTGCCGAGCAACGCGGCCACGACGAGCCGGATCGCTATGTCGGTGTCGGCGATCATCCGTCTTTTACACTCCGATGGACATGCTACAGGACGAACTCCTCCCGCAACGGCATGTTCAACGCCGAAGCGGATCGGTGTCGGAGCATATGGTGACCGGAACGGGCGACCTGGAATTGACCGTCAGCACGGACAAAGGGCCCATTCGCGTCTCGGTCACGCGCCAAGCCTTGTCCCGACTTTCCGGGCGCAGCCACGTCACTCCGGAAGAAATTGCTTCCGCCTATCGCATAGAGATCGAGGACATCGTCCGCAGAAAGGTGCAGTTTGGCGAGTTTTCGGGCCTGCTCCGGCTCACGGAAGCCGATTTCGCGATCTAGCGGGGCCGGCCACCAACTACGGGATCGGTCTCGGGGTAAGGCAGGCCGGCGATGGCCGACACGATCTCCGACGATGCCATCTCACGGCAGAAATCGGGCTCCTGCCCATCGGGGCAAGCTGTCACGGCGCTGAAATCGGAACTGTCTCGTATCCGCGCATGACCGGTGCCCGCTGGCAGGACGAGGACGTCGCCCGCGTCGACAGCAAGGGGCGGCGAGTGCCTGCCGCCAATTCCCAATATGGCAGAGCCCGAAGCTATTCCGATCACTTCATGGGCGGTCGAATGATAGTGAAAGTCGCGATGGATATTGCCGCGGCCCAGCGAGCGCCAATCGTTTCGTTCGAACATTTCTTCCAAGGCAGTGCCAATGTCCGGCAGATCAAAGCCGACAGCGTTTCGGTAGACGAGAACCGGTAGGCGGAGATTGTTGGGAATCCAGTCGTCCGTTTTCAGGTAAATCCGGCGCGGCTCGATCATCCAACTCGCAGTCAATGACGCTATGATCCGCCAGACTGCGTGACATTCTTTGCGGCTTCATGACAGCGGGTCGATGCCGCTGCTGGCACCAACACGAGAGAAAGCCGACCGGCGGCTACTGGGATCACACAAAAGCGCCGTAGACGACCGATCTTGGGCGCCATGCGAACCGCCCGGTTTCACAACGCAGCTCCGGCTATCGTAGCGCCGGATAACCGCTTCGGTGAGCGGCGAGCTCGAGTCTCTTCAGGACATCGTAGCGCCTGACCCCGGTTGTCTCGATACCGTCCAGCAACAGTCTGCCCGATGCACCACGCTCATCCTTGATCGCACTGCGGACCGCCTCGCGCAGCCGCGACACCAATCGATCGGATGTGCTCGTCGCGGTGACAAATGGTAGTGCAGGCGAAGCTTCTGTCCATGTCAGCGTCCGCAACTCCGCGGAGACCTCCGGCATCTCTTGCTCGATATGCGCATAGGTCACGTTGTCGATCGAAGCGATGTCCACCTCGCCCTCCGCTACCGCACGCGCGCTGGCCGCATGGGAGCCGGTTTCGACTACTTCCCCGAAGAAGCGATCACCGCCCGCGAGCGGCGCGATCAGAGCCCGCAGCAAATTCATGCCCGAATTCGATGCGGCATCGTTGATCGCCAGCCGGCGGCCACGGAGGTCTTGAAGCCGGTCGGCCGGGTCGCGCTTCCGGATCACGACACGGCTGCGATGGGTGACGCCTGCACAACCGACCGCCCTGTATCGAGGCGTCGCCACATATTTCAGGCGGCCTGCGAACCTGGTGACGAGAGGATAGCCACACGTCTGGGCAAGGAGAAGATTGGGATCTCCCCAGATCGCCTCGAGCGGCCGGCCTCTGTCGAGAACATCGGGGACATCCGCCACCCCGACCTCGCGAAGCCGGCGGGCGATCGCACTCCACAGGCGATCGTTGGCGTCCTGCACGCCCGGAGAATCGTACATGCCGAGAGACGCGACAGCGCTCATGCCTGCCAATCCGGATGGAGGATGACGTCGTGGGGCCGCCGCCAGTAGCGACGGACGATCTCACCATAGCCCCTGTAGAGCAGTCCGCCATTCTCGGCGAGGATCGTGCCGCGATGGCGCCGATAGAAAGCCGGCAACCGGAACCAGGCGACGCCCGGCGCGCGATGATGGGCAGCGTGGAGATTGTTGTTGAGAAACAGCAACGCGAACGGTCCCGCGCGCTCGACCACAGCGACGCGATGGTCGGGCTCGCGCGCAGCACGGTGCTCGGCGAAGGACCGCACCAGCGTCAGCGCGATGCCGGGATAGACCATGGCGACCGCATAGAAGCCGATGCCGATGCGGCAGACGGAGAGCCACGCCAGGAGAAGCGCAACGCCGACGAGATGCGGTGCCCAGTCGCCCGCGACAGCACGAGGCTGGCGCATCGCCCTTCGCACCTCGGCCGCCAGGAAGCGGAGGACCACATCGATCGGTCCGAACAACAAGCGACCGGCAAGGGTCGCCTGCATTCGGGCCGAGGCCATGCGCATCATCGCCGCCGGCCCGGTGCCGGACGCCAGATAGCGAGATTCCGGATCATCGAAGGGATCAGTGACACGGTCGGTCGCGTGGTGCGCGATATGGTCGCGCCGATAGCAGGCATAGGGTAGCCAGAGCGACAACGGGATGCCGCCGATGAGTGCGTTGAGCATCGCACTGGTCGTCGGGTGACCATGGATCGTCTCGTGCTGGAGCGAGCCCTGCCAGGCAATTAGCCAAGCACCTGCCAGGACGACCAGCAAAGTCGGCAGGCGGTCGTGATACCAGGTCAAACCGGCCCACCCGCCGTATATGATCGCGGCGAGGATCATCGTCGGCCATTCGATCGGCCGGCTGCAATCACGCTCCGCCACTCCCATTCTCTCCTTTCCCGCCTCTCCGCAAAGAGATCCCGCCAGCAATGCCGGCGGGACAGGATGGAGAGGGTGCCTCGCTCTCGCGTGACACCGACTGATTGCCGGTCAGCGCCGCGCCCGACAACAAATCTCTACTTATGGAATAGACAATATGCCTTCTAGCGCGACAAACCTGCGCGAACCCGCTCTTGCAGGCGGGAAACAATATCTGCGCGGCAATTCCCTATGACTCAGATAGGGTTTTCGATGACGGTATCGGCGGACAAGTCGGATCGAAAATCAGGGGGTTCGCATGTCCATCACGAAATACCGGCTTCTCCAGTTCGTCGCGATGGCCGCGCTGATCGGCGCTGGCGACCGTGCCAATGCCCAGGCGGCCGCCCCCTCGCCCACGCAGCCCGGCGTCGCAACGATCGGCGAGATCACCGTCACCGCGCGCAGACGCAGCGAAAACCTGCTGACGACGCCCGTCTCCGCGACCGTCTTGACCGGCGACAACCTCCTCCAGCAGAACGTCCGCAATTTCCAGGACCTGCGCGGCGCCGTCTCCAACCTGGAGGTGCAGCCTCTGCTCTCCGGCGGCACAAGCTTCACGATCCGGGGCATCGGCCAGCCGTTCAACCAGGTGAATTCGGACGCCAAATCCGGCTTTTATGTCGACGAGATGTATGTCAGCCGCCAGGAGGGCAACGATCTCTATTTCTACGACATCGCCTCGCTGCAGGTGCTGAAGGGGCCGCAAGGCACGCTGTTCGGGAAGAACACTACTGCCGGCGCGGTGCTGCTCACCACTCAGCGCCCAACCGAACGCTTCGAGGGGTATGCGCAGCTGCGCGTGGGCTCATACGGCCGGGTCGATTCCGAGGGGGCGATCAACCTGCCGATCACGGATGGCATTGCGGGCCGGCTGAGCTTCCGCACCCAGAATGCCGATGGCTATATCCACCATGTCCTCGACGACGGCCGCAGCGGCGACATCAACAGCCGGTCGGGCCGCGGCCAGCTACGCATCGACAAGGGTCCGCTCAAGATCGACCTGCTTGGCGAATATGACTGGTCGCACACCGATGGTGGCGCCACGATCCCGGTCGGCTGCCGATCGGACGGTTATATCCAGAATTACAACGCGCTCCACAGCGTGCCCTATTGCACCGCCTATCCGGTGCTGGGCGATCCGTACCTCGTCTATGGCGGCGCGACGCTGGGCGCCCCCACCAGCGCGCTCTCAACCGATACCGCGACCGGCGGCGACGCCGGCAAGGGGATAGCCCGCTATGTCGGCCGGGGGCCGTTCAACCACACCGACGTAACGACGCTCAACGGCCGCATCACCTACGACCTGACCGACGAGATCGCGATCCATTCGGTGACCGCCTATCGCCGCAGCCGCGCGAAATTCTACACGCCGACCGACGACACGCCGAACGACATCTATGCCGAATATGACGACACCCGCACCAGGCAGTTCACCCAGGAGCTGACGATCGGCGGCACCGCGCTCGACAAGAGGCTGACCTTCCTCGCCGGCCTCTATTATTTTCACCAGGATACACGCTTCCTGCAGGATACCGGGCCGGACTGGATCGATCCGCTGGGCTACGTCTATGACGCGTCGCTCAAATACCAGAGCTATGCGGCTTTCGCGCAGGCCTCGTTCAAGATCACACCCCGCCTCGAGCTGACGGTCGGCGGCCGCTACACGCACGACCGAAAGACAGGTGCCAGCACCGTGTTTTTCACGGACAACGGCGCCAGCTTCGTCAGGAACGGGCAGACCTATTACTGCAACTACAACACGCCGAACGCGCAAGTCGGCTATGGCGGCGGCGCCAATGGCGGGTTCACCGGCGACTATATCGGCGGCCTGGCGACCTGCGCCGGCCCTGCCTTCACCGCGCGAGAAACGCACAGCTGGCATGGCTTCGATCCGAAGGTGCAGCTCTCCTATCGCTGGACCGACAATCTGTTCACCTACGTCACCGCGTCGCACGGCTACAATGCCGGCGGCTTCAACCAGCAGCTGGGCGCGCAGCCGGCGGACGGCCGCTTCCCCTCCTTCTACGCGCCGGAGAAGCTCTGGTCGTACGAAGGCGGCATCAAGGCCGAGCTGTTCGACAAGCGCGCGATCGTCAACCTGTCCGGCTTCTATCAGAAATATTCGGATATCCAGGCGGGCGTGAACATTCTCGTCGGCAACGCCTCGACACGCCAGATCCAGAGCGCGGCCTCCGCGCACGAAGCCGGCTTCGAGGGCGAGTTCGTGCTTCGACCGGCCCGCGACCTGACGCTGCGCGGCAACGTCTCCTACCTGACGCAGGCCTATGACTCGATCCGCCCGAACGCCGTCTCGCTGACACTCGATACGCCGGTCAGCTCCGCGCCCAAATACACGTTCAGCGCGGCCGTCTCCTACGACCTCCACATCGGCACGGGCGGCACCATCACGCCGAGCCTCGACGTGCGCGGCGTCGGATCGAAATGGGCCTGCCAGGACGGCGCTGGCTTCGACTGCAAGCTGCCGGCCTACGCACTGCTCGGTTTCCGCGTCGATGTGATCCCGAGTGCCGACAGCCCGCTGCGCTTTGCGGTCTACGGTACCAACGTGCTCGACAAATACGTCAAGCTCCAGCGCTTCGGCTATTTCGGCGGTTTCGGCATCGATCGCGTGATCCCTGGCCGCCCGCAGGAATTCGGCGCCGAGGCCTCCTTCAAGTTCTGACCCCTTTCCCGGAGACCTGGCGATGCCCAGCATACGAGTTGCCGCCATCCTTGTGTCGATTCTCGCGGCGCCCGCCGCTTCTGGGGCTGCGCCGGCCGCGCCGGCCGAGCCCTATCAGGTCGAGTGGGTCTACCGCGTGCGATACGGCTTCCAGGACGAATGGTGGCGCATCTTCCAGAAGTACCAGATCGCCGCGCTCGATGAGGAGCAGCGGCGCGGCTACGTCCAGCATTACGAGGTGGTGCGGCCTGGCCTCCACACCAGCGAGGATGCCCGCTGGGACTATCGGATCGTCATCACTTATAACGGCTATGACGGATCGACCCACGAAAGCGAGGTCGAGCGCGCCCTCTTCCCGGATACCGTCACGCTGAAACGGGAAGAGAACCGGCGCTGGGAGCTGACGGCCAACCACTGGGATCTTCCGATCCACGCGATCGATCCCCACGCCCCACCCGAATGAAGGACGGCGGGTCAGACCGCCCGTAGATCGGGCAGCTTCTCCGGGCGGATCTGGCGCCCGCTACGTCCGTCGATGCCGATCGTCGCGTCGCCCTCGATGGTCACGCGGCGCACCACGCGCTTGGCGTCGCCATAATCGTCGATGGCATAATGCTGGGTCGCGCGGTTGTCCCAGATGGCGACGTCGCCCTCGCGCCAGCGCCAGCGGACCGTATTCTCCAGCCGCATGATATGCGCCTGGAAAACTTCGTACAGGCGCCGCGACTCCGATGTGCCGAGGCCGACGAACTGCTTGAAGAAGGCGCCCAGCACCAGCGCGCGCTCGCCCGTCTCGGGATGGACGCGCACCAGCGGATGCTCGGCCTCGTAGACGGTCGAGATGAACTCGGCCTGGTAGCGATCGGTGCCTTCGTCGGGCTCGGTCTGGTTGGCCGCATAATCATAGTCATTGCTGTGAACGGCGCGGAGCGTGTCGGCGAGGACGCGCAGCGGGTCGGGCAACCGCTCATAGGCCTCGACGGTATTGGCCCAGACGGTGTCGCCGCCCGCCGGCGGGATCGTCACCGCGCGCAGGATCGAGGCGGATGGATAGCTCGCCATGAAAGTGAGATCGGTGTGCCAGACATTCGCCTTGCCGCCGTGCCGGGAATCGAGCTCCAGCAAGAAATCCCCGACCTGTGCGGGTGCCGTCGGATGGATGGTTGGCTGCCCCCAGCGACGCCCAAAAGCCTGGTGGGCCGCATCGTCGAGATGATGCTGGTCGCGGAAGAACAGCACCTTGTGGCGATTGAGCGCTTGCTTGAGCGCGGCGACAATTGCCTCGTCCAGATCAGCGCCGAGGCGCACGCCCTGTACCTCGCCACCGATGCGCCCGGACACGGGCACGACGTCGATCGCGATATCGGGGACGGGGTTAGTGATCGGCTGCACGATTACAGGGCTCCTGCTGATGAAGAGGCGGCGCGCACCGGCACTGGCGTCCGGCGGCGATTGGAATGGGAGGTGAAGACGGTCGGCATCCTGGCGCCGGCTCCGGCGCGCTCGGCAAGCAGCCAGGATTTCAGCTTCGCGACGTTGGCCGCATAGGGGCGGTTGAGATGCTCGACGATGTGGTAGCCGCGCGTCGATCGCAGCGGCTTGGAGGCGAGGCGGACGAGCCCGCCGCTGGCGACGAGATCGTCGATCAGCGGCGCCCAGCCGATGCAGACCCCCTGCCCGACCAATGCTGCCTGCAGGACGAGCTGAAAATTGTCGAACGCCAGCTCCTGCTGGCCGGTGTCGGCGGCGGTGCCGTGGGCGGCGAACCAGTCGTCCCAGGTGAACCAGCGATCGCGGCTCGGCCCGCGCAGGTGCAGCAGTCGGAGTTCCGCGATCTGCACGGCCGACAGCGGCGCACGTGCGCCCGACAGATAGCCGGGAGAGCAAACCGGATAGACCTCCTCCGGAAACAGCGGCGTCGTCTCGTAGGCGGACCAGTCGCCCTGGCCGAAGACGATGCCGACATCGAAATCGGCACTGGTCGCCTCGATCCCCGCCTGCGTGGTGGCGATCTGGATTTCGACGCCGGGCAGAAGCTCACCGAGCGTCGCCAGGCGGGGCATCAGCCACCAGGCGGCGAAGCCGTAGTCGGTCAGGATCGTCAACGACTTCCGCCCCGCCTGCCGCCGCGCGGTGGCGACGCCGTCCGACAGGGTCTTCAGGCCCTGCTCTACGGTCTTCAGGAAGGCCGTCCCCGCCGAGGTCAGCTCCACGCCGCGCCGCCGCCGCACGAACAATTCCACACCAAGCTCTGCCTCAAGCTGCGAGATGTGCTGGCTCACTCCAGCTTGCGTCATCAGCAATTCGCCCGCCGCGGCGGTGAAGCGGCCATGGCGCGCGGCGGCCTCGAACACGGTGAGGGCTCTCAACGGGAGACGGTGGAACCGCGATGCCATCACCGTCACTTATCGCTCCTGTAAGCAATGAGCGTGTTTACGCCCTTCCTGCCCGATCCTAATTAATGCCTATCAGACGGGTAGACAATTTCGCTGCGCCTTTCCCAAGCTAATCTTGGGCGCGAGTCAGCCGATCACGAACTAGCCCTTCCCGTCCGGTGCCGAGCCGACGCCTTCCGGGCGTCCGCCGCGAAGGGGGAATGACGTGAATAAACATCAGGGCGCCGCAGCCGCCGTTCTTTCCTGGGCTCTGGTGGCGGGAGCCCCGGTCCATGCCGCCGATGCACCCGCGGCTGCCGAAGCGCCCGCCAGCGACGGCGATATCGTCGTCACCGCGACCAAGCGCTCCGCCAACGTGCAGGACGTGCCGCTCTCCATCTCGGTGGTCGGTGGCGCCGCAATCGCCGAGCGCCAGCTGCGCGACGGCCTCGCGGTGGCGCGCGAAGTGCCGAACCTTCAGGCGGAATCGGCGATGGGCGCTGCCATGCCGCGCTATCGCCTGCGCGGCATCGGCACCGACGATTTCACGCCGACCACCGCCTCCCCGGTCGGCATCTACGAGGACGAGGTCTATCTCAGCGCCGGTTCGGCGCAGAGCGAACCGCTCTACGATCTGGAACGGGTCGAGGTGCTGCGTGGCCCGCAGGGCTCCCTGTGGGGCAAGAACACCACCGCCGGCGCGATCCACTTCGTCACCACCAAGCCCAGCGAGACACTCAAGGGCCAGTTCCAGGCGAGCTACGGCAGCGATGACACGCGCGACCTCGAAGGCGGCGTCGGCGGCCCGATCGCCGACGGCATCACCGCTCGCATCGCCGGTGTCTATCGCCATCGCGATGGCCAGTTCCATAACGACTATACCGGCAGGAAGGCTGGCGGCTACGACATCTGGGATCTGCGCGGCCAGATAAACTGGGACATCGCGCCGGGCGCCTCGCTGCTGGTCAAGGGCCATGGCGGCCGTACCGAGCAGGGCCAACCGCTCCAGCATGTCGGTCTCCTCGCCGGCGGCACCGACAGCGACGGCTATGCCGAGCGCAGCGATCCGAACGCGCTCAGCAACAACGGCCCGGACCGCACCTATGCGCACCGCGCAGGCGTGGACGCACGCCTGAAGATCGATCTCGGTGGGCCGACGCTCACCAACATCACCGGGTATGAGCGATCGGATTCGCTGGTCTATTCGGACGACGATGCGAACCCCGTCTCCAGCTATCACGAGCGCTACGGCGGCAAGTCCCGTACCTTCACCAACGAGTTGCGTATCGCCTCCCCCGACGCGAACCGCTTCGGCTGGATCGTCGGCGCCTATTACCTGCACGATCGCACCACCAGCTTCGGCCAGCTCGGCCTCTATAGCCCGCTGAACTTCGGCGTGAATGGCATCGCCTATGATGTGGCGGTCAAGACAGACAACGTTGCCGGCTTCGCGAGCGTCTCCTACAAGATCACGCCCAGGCTGAAGCTGACCGCCGGCGGCCGCTACACCTGGGAGCGCAAGGCTTTCTCCGGTGTCGCCTGGGATTACGTCACCAACCCGGCCAACGTGTTCGACGCGAGCAACCCGGACTTCACCTATATTGATACGTCCAAGGGCATCTACATCGGCTCGGACCAGACGACTCCGCTCGCGCCGACGCCGTCCCACAAGGCGTGGAAGAAGCCGACCTGGGACGTCTCGGCAGACTGGAAGGCGACCGACGACATCCTGATCTTCGGCCGCATCGCGCGCGGCTTCCGATCGGGCAACTACAACACTTACATCGCCGCGCCCGAAAACCTGTCGGTCTACAATCCGGAAACGCTCACCTCCTACGAGGCGGGCATCAAGACCAACTGGCTCGATCGCAAGCTGACCCTGAACGCCACCGCCTTCCACTACGATTTCAGCAACATGCAGGTGACCGTCCTGCAGAATGTCGGCACGGTGACCCAGAATGCCGCGTCGGCCCGCGTCAACGGCTTCGAGATCGAGGCGGCGGCACGACCTGTGCGGGGCCTGACGCTGAATGCCGGCTACGGTTTCCAGGCGTCCAAATACACCGACTTCCCGAACGCCTCGGTGCCCTTTCCTGTCAATCAGGGCGCCCCGCTCGACCTGACCGGCCAGTCGCTGGAGCGCGCCCCGCGCAACACGCTCAACCTGTCGGGCCGCTACGAGGTGGCGCTGGGATCGGGCACGCTCGTCCTCTCGACCGACTGGCGCTACTCCAGCCGCTACCGCTTCCACATCTGGTCCGACGCCACAAACAACAACCCCGCCCCCTTCCTCGACAATCCGGCGACGCTGGCGCTGGTGCGCAACACCTTCAGCCAGAGCGCCTACTGGCTGGGCGATGCGCGCGTCGCCTAACGCTTCGATCGCAGCGGGCTGGAAGTTTCCGCCTGG
>BACX01000786.1 GCA_000333335.1 Sphingomonas-like bacterium B12
GAGTCGTTGCGCTCGTTCTCGAGTATCAGGTGAACGCGACGGTCGGCCGCCCCCGCACGCACGTCGGCGGCAAGACGATCTAGGAAGGCGTTGTCGCCAATCGCGTGGACGGCATCGAGACGCAGGCCATCGAAGCGATACTCCTCGATCCACATGCGCGCATTGTCGATAAAATAGCGTGCCACTTCCTCGCGCGAGAAATTGATCGCGCTGCCCCACGGCGTGTGCCGGCTCTCGTCGAAGAAGGTGGGCGCGTAGGCGCCGAGATAATTCCCGTCCGGCCCAAAGTGATTGTACACCACATCGAGGAACACCATCATGCCGAGGCCGTGGGCGGCGTCCACCAGCGCCTTGAGGTCGTCGGGCGTTCCGTAGGCTTCGGCGGGTGCATAGGGTAGTACGCCGTCATAGCCCCAGTTGCGCGTGCCGGAGAAGGCCGCGACCGGCATGATCTCGATCGCGGTGACGCCGGTATCGGCCAAGGCCTGCAACTGCGCGACGATGCCGGCATAGCCGCCAAGCACTCCCGCATGCGCCTCGTAGATAACCGTGGTTTCCCAAGGCGCACCGCGCCAGTCTTCGTGTTGCCAGCGATAGGCGTCGGGATCGATGACGACGCTCCAACCATGTACGCCGTCCTCTTGCCTTCGGCTGGCGGGATCGGGGACGGTGAGATCGTCTTTGATGCGGAAGCGGTAGCGTGCGCCTGCACCCACCGGGGCCTCGGCTTCGAACCACCCACCTTCCTGCTCCGCCATCGCCACCGAGGTGCCGCCGTCGATCTCCAAGGTCACCGCATCGCAGGCCGTTGCCCACAGGCGGAACCGGGTGTGGTCCGCCGCCAGCAGTTTTGGTCCCCATCGCCGGTTTATCATCGGCTTGGCTCGGGCTCGGTGCCGACGACGATCACGCAGGCGCGATCCTGCACCTCCACCGTCTCACCGATCTCGCGCTCCTCGGCGGTGGGATCGGCGCTGTCGATGACGAGACGACGAACGAGACCCGGCGTCGGCAGTTTAAAGGTCAGTGGCACCGGAGCGCCGTTCATCAGCAGCGCCACCGCCTCCAACCGTCCATCCTCCAGCCGTCGCACACGCCGCATCATCAGGGCCTTGCCCTCGGCATTGTTCCAATCGTCCGCGGTCAGATGCTCGGCCCGCTCGTCGAACCAGTCGATGTCGAGGATGCCGGGCGCCACCTCCACCTCGCCATGAAGGAAGTGACTGGCGCGCACCAGCGGATACCATCTGCGGATTGCGGTCAGTCGGCGGACGAAATCGCTAAGCGCGTGCCCGCGCTGACTGTCCAGCTGCTTCCAATCGAACCAGCTGATTTCGTTATCCTGGCAATAGGCATTGTTGTTGCCCTGCTGCGTGCGTCCGAACTCGTCGCCGCCGAGGATCATGGGCGTGCCGAGCGAGGCGAGCAGGGTGGTGAGCATCGATCGGGTCACCCGGTCTCGGATTTCGCTGATGGCGGCATCGTCGGTGGGACCCTCGGCGCCCCAGTTGCAGCTATTGTTGTCGTCCGAACCGTCGCGATTATCCTCGCCGTTCGCCTCGTTGTGCTTGCCCTCGTAGCTGACGACATCGGCGAGCGGCTGGCCGTCATGGGCCGTCACGAAGTTGACGCCGGCCCAGGGCCGCCGGGCGCGGCGGTCGAAAAGGTCGGCGGATCCCGAAATGCGCGCTGCAAACTCCGGGCGCATGCCGTCGTCGCCGCGCCAGAACTTGCGCGTGCTGTCGCGGAACTTGTCGTTCCACTCGGCGAAGCCTGGCGGATGGTTGCCGAGCTGGTAGCCGCCCGGCCCGATGTCCCATGGCTCGGAGATCAGCTTGAGCTGGTTGAGCACCGGATCCTGCCGCAGCACGTCGAAGAAGCCTGATCGCGGATCAAAGCCGTGGTTGCCGTTACGGCCCAGCGTCACGCCGAGATCGAAGCGGAAGCCGTCGATACGGAAGCTCTCCGCCCAGTAGCGCAGCGAATCTGCGACCATTTGGAGTACGCGCGGGTGGCTGAGATCAAGGCAGTTGCCGGTGCCGGTGTCATTGACGCAGCGACGCGGGTCGCCGTCTACGGCGCGATAATAAACGGCGTTGTCGAGACCCCGGAACGAGAAGGTTGGTCCCATCTCCGAACCTTCGGCGGTGTGGTTGTAAACTACGTCGAGAATCACCTCGATGCCGGCGGCATGGAGGCGGCGGACCGCCATCCTCAGATCGTCCGCCGTGCCGCCGCCCATGTAGCGAGCCTCCGGCGCGAAAAAGGCCAGCGTATTGTAGCCCCAATAGTTGCTGAGGCTCTTTTCCTGAAGGTAACGATCTTGCACGAACCCGTGAATCGGCAACAGCTCGATCGCAGTGATGCCGATGCGCTGGAGGTGGGCGATCACCTTGGGATGGGACAGCGCCGCATAGGTGCCGCGCTCAGCGGGCGCGCATTCCTCCAGGAGCTGGGACAGGCCCTTCACATGGGCCTCGTAGATCACCGTTTCGGACCACGGCGTATTAGGCCGCACGTCCCCCGTCCAGTCGAAAGCGTCGGCGCAGACCACCGCCTTGGGCATAGCGGCAGCGCTGTCGCGCCGATCGAAGCTCAGATCCTCCTTCGGGCTGCCGACGCGATAGCCGTGCAACGCGTCCGTCCAGCGCACGGTGCCGGCGAGCTGCTTTGCGTAGGGATCGAGCAGCAGCTTGTGCCGATTGAAGCGATGCCCTTGTTCGGGCGCGTAGGGCCCGTGCGCGCGATAGCCGTAGAGCAGGCCGGGCCGGGCATCGGGCAGATAGCCGTGCCACACCTCATCCGTGCATTCGGGCAGCACGAAGCGGGCAATCTCCTTTCGACCTGTAGGCTCGAACAGGCAGAGTTCGATCCGCTCAGCGTGCGCGGAGAAGACGGCGAAATTGACGCCCAAGCCATCGAAGGTGGCGCCGAGCGGGTAGGGGGAGCCGGCGTCGAGCCGATCGGGCAGTGGGTGCAAGCGTCAGGTTCCTTCATAGCGGAGGAGGATGGCGCCAAGGGGTGGAAGCGTGAGCGTCAGCGACTGGTCGAGACCGTGGAAGGCAGTGCCGCTGGTGTGAACGTCGCCGCCATTGCCGATGTTCCCGCCGCCGTAGCGCTCCGCATCGGAATTAAGGATTTCGCGCCAACGGCCAGCAATCGGCGCGCCGAGGCGGAAACCGGCACGGGGCGCTGGCGTCATGTTTACGGCGAATATCAACGGCGCGCCGCCGTAATCCGAGAACCGACAGAATGCGAACACCGACGCCTCGCCGCCCTCCACCAACCAGCGGAAGCCGCGCGGGTCCGCATCCGAATGGTGCAGCGCGCCCTCTTGCCGGTAAAGCGCGTTGAGATCGCCGACAAGGCGCTGCAGTCCGGCATGGTCCGGATAGTCGACAAGATGCCAGGCGATCTGGCGATCATGGTTCCATTCGTCCCACTGGCCAAGCTCGCCGCTCATGAACAGCAGCTTCTTGCCGGGATGTGCCCACATCAGGCTGAACAGCGCGCGCAGGTTGGCGCGCTTCTGCCAGGGATCGCCCGGCATCTTGTCAATCAGCGATCCCTTTCCGTGCACCACCTCGTCATGGCTGAGCGGCAGCACGAACCGTTCGGAAAAGGCATAGACGAGGCCGAAGCCGATATCGCTACCGTGCCAGCCGCGGTGGATGGGATCGCGCTCCATGAAGCGAAGCGTGTCGTTCATCCAGCCCATGTTCCACTTGTAGGAAAAGCCGAGTCCGCCGCGCTCGACCGGCTCGGTGACGCCGGGCCACGCGGTTGATTCCTCGGCGATCATCATCGCGCCGGGCGCGCGCTCGTGCACAGTGACGTTCAGGCGGCGCAGGAAATCCAGGCTCTCCAGGTTCTCGCGACCGCCATAGCGGTTCGGTACCCACTCGCCCTCTTTTCGGGAATAATCGCGATAGAGCATCGAGGCGACGGCATCGACGCGCAGGCCGTCGATGTGAAACGTCTCCAGCCACCAGAGCGCGCTAGCGATCAAAAAGCCCTGCACCTCGGTGCGGCCGAGATTATAGATCAGCGTGTTCCAATCGGGATGATAGCCTTCCTTGGGATCGGCATGCTCATAGAGATGACTTCCGTCGAACCGCTCCAGCCCATGCGCGTCGCTGGGAAAGTGGGCCGGCACCCAATCGAGGATCACGCCAAGCCCGGCGCCGTGGCAACGATCGACGAAGCGGGCGAACTGCTCGGGCGTGCCGTAGCGGGAAGAAGGCGCGAATTGGCCAAGTGGCTGGTAGCCCCACGATCCGCCGAAGGGATGCTCCATGATCGGCATCAGCTCGACATGCGTGAAGCCCAGCCCGGTGACATAGGGGATGATAGCGGGCCTCGAAGACATCGTTTCGTTCGACTGAACGCGATTCATTCGGCGCCGGCGTCGAGCCGAGCATACCATTCCGCGTAGCCGGTGTTGCGGACGAGCCGGCGGTTCAGGTCCTCGCCATCCTCCCACCAGACCGGTCCGCGCTCGCCCAGCGCGACCTTGGCCGCATTGACCGCCTCGCGCGCATCCTGGAGCGCGACGTAGTCCTTCTTCCGCAGAGCGGCTGCGACGGCGCGTCGTCCTTCCATCAGCCGTTTGACCAGCGACTGCCGCACGTCGTCGGCGAGTCGCGGATTGGCGCGGCGCCAGAGCCGGCCGCGCACGACGAAATAGCGGCCATCGGGCGTGACGGGGTAATGATCAGCCGGTCGCGATCGCACCGGTTCCGACCTGACCAGCCTCGGCAGATCCGGCCGCGGCGGGCTCGCCTCGCGAGTATGTGCCGACCAGCACTCCAGCCGCGAGCACGCGATCCGCGATCCCATCGACGACTGCGCTGCGTCCCGGGCTCGCGCCGAGGTCGACCTGTTCGGACAGCGCGAACAGCTGGAAGACATAGTCGTGCTCGCCATGGCCCGTCGGCGGATCGGGCGGCAACCAGCCCTCGCGCAGGAAGCTGTTGCGGCCGACGTCGCCGTCCGGGCCTCCGGCACCGTCTCCGACGATCGCGCCCTCCGCGACCCGGCGCTCGTCGGCAGGCATGCCCCAGACGATCGCGTGGACGAGCGGATGGGCGGCAGGGGCGTCCGGATCCTCGACGATCAGGGCCAGGCTGGCGGTGCCTTCGGGGACGTCTCCCCATAGCAACGGCGGCGAGATGCCTTCGCCGTCCGCGGTGAAGCGGACGGGCAGGCGTCCGCCGGGGGCGAATGCCGGGCTGGTCAGATCGATCGTGTCGACGCCCAGTCGAATCTTCGGGTCGGCCGCGACGAGCTTAGCGTGGCCGGCACGACGGTCGCGCAGCAGACCGCCGAGCCAGGCGGGAACATGTTCAAGCATCAGAGCCTCTTCATTCTGAGCGACGATCAGCTGCGCCGATCGTTCAATCTGCGAGGGGAGAACGGTCGAACTCGGCAAGCAGTTCGCCGACATCGGAATAAACCGCGATCGCGCCGGCATCCTTCAGCTGGGCGTCGTCGAACGGGCCGGATGCGAGACCGATGGCGGCGATGCCGGCGCGGGTCGCCGCCTCGATGTCGTAGATGGTATCGCCCACCACGATCGCATCGCCTGGCTCGACGCCGACCTTCTCCAGCGCGACGCCGAAGATGTCGGGTTCCGGCTTCGAAGTCTCGACGTCGTCGATGCTCGTCCTGGCTGCGAGACAGTCCGCTATTCCGAGCAGCTCGACATAATGATCGAGTTCGTCCTTCTTCGCGGACGAGGCCAGTATGACCTTCCTGCCACTCCGATGCGTCCGCTCGACCAGTTCGGCAGCGCAGGCAAAAGCTCGGATGCCGGCGAGATAAGAGCCTTGGAAATGCTTGCCATGCCGCTGCGAAAGGCGTTCGCGCAGCGCGTCGGACGCATCGGG
Organism: Sphingomonas-like bacterium B12; assembly: GCA_000333335.1. Taxonomy (GTDB): domain Bacteria; phylum Pseudomonadota; class Alphaproteobacteria; order Sphingomonadales; family Sphingomonadaceae; genus Solisphingomonas. Next base: position 5,889 of record BACX01000786.1, read on the forward strand.
TATCAGCGCCGGAATCAGCAGGTCGCCGCCTTTCCCGATCTGGGCGCGGATATCGTCCAATTCCTGCGGACGTCCTTCCTCCCGGAACGCGAACGCCCAGGCATTCACATGCTGCTCGTTGCT
>BACX01000785.1 GCA_000333335.1 Sphingomonas-like bacterium B12
GTCACGACGCACGAACGGATGACGTGGCGTCCAGCAGAAGCAATGGCGGGGACACGCACGTAAACGAGAGACCAAGATGCCGAAATCGCTGGCTTTCCTGATGCATGTTAGGCCAAGCGTGCCAGCTGTGCATCGGACGCGACAATGCGAGGTGCAGCCCAATGGGCGCTTGCGCCGATCGGTGCGTTGGGACGATCTGCAACAGGAGACATCTCATGTCCGAGACGCGCAACGCGCGGACCGATGACGCCCCTGCGTCTACGGCCAAGACCCCGCATCCCCGCGACGAGGCGACCGACGCTCTGGTTGACGCAAAAGGCGACCATGTCGTCGGCCGTGCCGTGACGATCAACAGGCCAGCGGCCGAACTCTACGCCTATTTCCGCGATTTCGCGAAGCTCCCGACGTTCATGGAGAATGTCGAGCGCGTCGACATTCTGGACGGCAAGCGCTCGCACTGGGTGGTAAAGGCGCCGGCTGGCAAGACGGTCGAATGGGACGCGCGGATTACCGAGGAGCGCGATGGCGAGCTGATCGCCTGGACGTCCGAGGAAGGCGCCGATGTCGCCAACTCGGGTTGCATCGAATTCCGGGACGCCGGCGCGCGCGGCACAGTCGTCACCGCGACCATAGCCTACGATCCGCCCGCCGGCACGATCGGCAAGCTGGTCGCCAAGCTCTTCCAGCGCGAGCCGGCGATTCAGGCGCGGCGTGATCTGCGCCGTTTCAAGCAGCTGATGGAGACCGGCGAGATCGCGACCGCGGCCCGCACCAAGAAGCAGTATGACGAGGAGAAGGCCTGATGCGCGCGCTCACCTGGCACGGCAAGCATGATGTCCGCGTCGATACGGTCGACGACCCCGAGATCCTCAACCCGCGCGACGCGATCATCAAGATCACCTCGACCGCGATCTGCGGCTCCGACCTCCATCTCTACGACGGTTATATCCCGACGATGCAGAAGGGCGACATCCTCGGCCACGAGTTCATGGGCGAGGTGGTCGAGACCGGGCCGAAGTCGACGCTCAAGAAGGGCCAGCGCGTGGTGGTGCCGTTCACCATCGCCTGCGGCAGCTGCTACCATTGCGGCAAGCACCAATATTCCGCCTGCGACAACGGCCTGCCCGCCGACAACCAGGACATCGCGCAGGAGCTCTACGGCCAGCCGATGTCCGGCCTGTTCGGCTACAGCCACATGACCGGCGGCTATGCCGGTGGGCAGGCCGAATATGTCCGCGTACCGTTCAGCGACGTCGGTCCGATCGTCGTTCCCGACGGCATCGAAGACGACAAGGTGCTGTTCCTCTCCGACATCCTGCCGACCGGCTGGATGGCGGCGGAGAACGCCCAGATCGAGCGCGGCGACATCGTCGCGGTCTGGGGCGCGGGGCCCGTCGGCCTGTTCGCGGTCCAGTCGGCTTTCCTGATGGGCGCCGATCGCGTGATCTGCATCGATCACTTCCCGCACCGGTTGGAGCTGGCGAGAAAGTTCGGCGCCGAGGCGATCAATTTCGAGGAAAGCGCGACCTACGAGGCGCTGATGGAGATGACCGGCGGCATCGGCCCCGATGCTGTGATCGACGCGGTCGGTCTCGAGGCGCACGGCTTCTTCGTCGACAACGTGATCGACCAGATCAAGAAGTCGACCTTCCTCGGCACCGATCGCATCCATTCGGTCCGCCAGGCGATCCTCGCCTGCCGCAAGGGCGGGCGGATGTCGATGCCGGCCGTCTATGGTGGCATCGTCGACAAGTTCCCGCTCGGCGCCTTCATGGAGAAGGGGCTGACGCTCAAGACGGGCCAGACCCACGTCCAGCACTACATGCCCGCGCTGCTCGACGCGATCGTCGAGGAGAAGATCGACACCACCTTCCTGATCTCGCACCGGCTGCCGCTCGAGCAGGCGCCGGACGGCTACAGGATGTTCCACGACAACCAGAACGAGGTGACCAAGGTCGTGCTGAAGCCCGGCCTTTCCGTCGCCGCCGAATAGGAGACACAGCATGGCCGAAAAGTTCGCGATCATCACCGGCGCCTCTACCGGCATCGGCTTCGAGCTCGCCCATCTCGCAGCGGCGGATGGCTATGATATCCTCATCGTGGCGAACGAACCGCTGATCAGCAGCGCCGGTGCCGACATCCAGCAACATGGCGTCGAGGTGCGCTCGCTGGAGGTCGACCTCTCGACTTTCGATGGCATCGACACGCTGCTTGCGGCGACGAACGGCCGACCGATCGACGTGCTGTGCGCCAATGCCGGCCATGGCCTCGGGCACGGCTTCCTCGACCAGTCACCCACCGACTGGCGACACGTGATCGACACCAACGTCGTCGGCACGCTCTACCTCGTCCAGCAGGTTCTGAAGCCGATGGTGGCGCGAGGCGAGGGAAAGGTGATGCTCACCGGCTCGATCGCCGGCTTCATGCCGGGCACCTATCAGGCGGTCTACAACGGCACCAAGGCCTTCATCGACAGCTTCGCCGACGCTCTGCGTGCCGAGTTGGAGAATGAAGGGCACGACAAGGTCACCATCACCAACCTGATGCCCGGCGCCACCGATACCGAATTCTTCGATCGCGCCGGCATGGGCGACACCAACGTCGGCACGGCGAAAAAGGACGATCCCGCCAAAGTCGCGAAGGACGGCTGGACCCAGATGATGAAAGGCGGCGGCGACATCGTCTCCGGCTGGAAGAACAAGTTGCAGGCCGCCGCCGCACACGTCCTGCCTGCCGGCGTCACTGCCTCGATGCACAAAGGCATGGCCGAGCCCGGATCGGCGAAGGACTGATCCACCATGCGCGCGTCGATCCTGGCGCACCCCGCATGATCTGCGACGCCACTCGTTCTTCCTTGCAGGTCCCGACAGCCGGCGCGCCGCGTTGGCACCGTCTGACGAGACCGACCGGCGCCGAGATCGCGCGATCATGCGGCAAGCGACGTGTTCTGGGCACGATGCCTCCCAAAGTGGCCGACGTGCGTTGAGCAGCGGTGACCGACGCTATCGAGGATCTCCGGCGCAGGATGGAAACTGCGGCGCGCAATCTGGATTTCGAGGAGGCGCGGCGCCTTCGCGACCGGATCAATCTGATGCGAGGCGGAGCGAGCGCTGCGGGGGCGGCCCACGCCGACACGTCGGGTTTGATCCGCCAGCAGCCTGGGTCGATGGGGCTCGGCACAAGCCGGCAGCGGCCGGTTCCTCCGCCAGGGTGGACCCCGCCGCCGAAGCCCGATCTCATGACGTCCGGTCGAAAACGCAAGTGAAGGTCGACGTCGCAAGTGGCGCCGTGTTGGCCATGCTTGCCGATCGCGGGCACGGCTCGCCCGCGTGAGCGCGTGCCTGACATGCATCAACCTGTCGACCTGTGGCTCATCGTTGGCAACGAGCTGGTCGAGTTCAGCCAGCTTTTCGCGAATTTCAGAATGCAGTTCCCTGAGCCTGGTGAGCATCGTTCGTTTCCATCCTGTCTTGAGACAACGAGCAAGCCAGGCGGGTGTTTCCGCTATATAAGTCTTGTGCCCGACGGTTCTCCACGATCTTCGGTCTGAGCCCGAGACCTCCGTCCCTGTCCCAGTGGAACGCGACAGCAGGCTGAAGATCCTAAAGTCACGCTCCCAGGCCTTCATGGCCGACGCCCACCGACGTTTGCTCGTCGTCGTATCGGCCGCGTTTCGGTCGGCACTACTTTCCCGCACGATTGTTGAAGTGACCTAAATCATTGAAACAATAGGAGAGACTGACATGCGTAAGTTTCTGATCATCGCTGCCACGGCTGCGGCATTGCCCACCATGGCTCTGGCGCAGAGCGGCGGCGGCTCGGCCGGCACCGGCGGTTCGGGCACGGCGGGGGCGACCGGCAGCGCGGGCTCCACGATGGGTTCCGGACAGGCGGGAACGACGACGCAGCGGGGGACGAGCGGCCCGACCAACCAGAATGGGTCCATGGGCTCCACGATGGGCACCGGTTCGATGAGCAGTCCCGACGCGAGCGGCGGCCTCAACACTCAGGGAGGCAATGGCTCGTCCTCGACGAAAGGAAAAAGCAGGTCGGGTGGCCATTCGTCCGGCACGACCTCGTCAGGCAGCATGAGCCCGACGACGTCGGGCGGATCGACCGGCAGCAGCACCAGTTCGTCGGGCGGTCCCCAATAGAGATGATAACAGGCTGGGCGTCGATGGCGCCCGGCCTTATTTCGTTCTTGAACAGAAGAAATGCTTCGCATGGCGCTCACGGGCGTTCTCGACCGCAGGCAAAAGGGTCGCCTGGCGGGACCACGATATCCTCGTCATGACAGGCGGCAGACCCGGACTCTTCGCCTATCGGGATGTCGTCGCTACCGTGCCTAGTCCGCAATCGCCTCGCTCATTGGCGAGAAAGCCGACCGACCTGTGCGACAGCGCCTGAATATCCGGGATTGCGAGCAACCGGCGCCGGGCGTCCTTGCTATCTCACGATCAGATTGACGCAAATAGCCAGAAGCGAAATGACGGCGATGCTTATCTGGCGCGGCCGAAGTGTCGCAAAATGAGCGGGCGCATCTCCCGACTTCGCTGCGCGGGCATCTGCAATGGGTACCAGGATGTATCCGACGGCAAGCAGCAGCACCGACGACAGCATGAATCCCAGGAAGCCGAGGATCGATGCCATGCCGCCGATGGTCACGTAGACGATCATCGTCAGGATCTCGGCTTTGGTCGATGCGGACGGGTCACCGAAACCAAATCCTCGCCGGACCCCGCCGAGGAAAGCCATGATCAACGCCCCCCAGATAACCGTCAGTCCGATAGCGACGGGGCTTAACCGCGGGCTGCACCATGTCCCGAGAGCGCCGACGAAAAACGGCAGCATCGGACCATAGCCAAAGACCTTGCTGGTAGTTGGAACCACCGTCCGGGAGCGTGACAGGTTCATCTGCACCGAACGACCCACCGTTGACGGGGGTTGCCTCGATAGAGCCGCGCGATTTCGTCAGGAGGCAATGTCGGCTCGCGTGCGCTTGCCAAAGAAGCCGACCGACGAAATGGCTCGGTTCGTAGCGCCGGACGATGCGCCGCCGATCTGAACAGGACACCAAGCAAACGGAACCCAGCAACTCGGAACTGGCACGGACGCCTTCCGCGTTCCGACGCAATCAGAATGAAGATCCATGCTGCCGATGGAGCAGGCCGAGCGTTGCCGCCCCACACTCCTTCAGTCGGACCGCTGACATGGACCAGATCTTCACCCGTATAGCAGGCCGCATCGCCTATTGGGCAGGACAGCCCATCACCTTCGTTCTCGCCGCTTCCCTGATCGTCGTCTGGGCCATCTGCGGGCCACCGTTCCACTATTCGGACACATGGCAACTGGTCGTGAACACCAGCACGACGATCATCACCTTCCTCATGGTCTTCCTGATCCAGAACAGCCAGAACCGCGACGGAGCAGCGATGCAGGCGAAGCTCGACGAACTGCTGCGCGCGGTCGAGAAAGCGCGAGAGCATTTCATCGGCATCGAGCACCTGACCGACGAGCAGATCGAGAAGATCCGCAAGATCCTCGAGGATGAATGCGACGGACAGCCTGCCGATGGCGCCCGAAGCACCACGCCACATGCGAGCGTGAAGAATCTCCTGGGCAGGCTCTAACCCGGGCCGAGGATCTTGAGCTGCGGCGCCGACGCCTGTGGCGAAAAAGGCCAGTCATCCGAAATCGGTCGAGCGCCGCCTCCGTGCCCACGCTCGTCGTTCGGTGCATTGATCACGATCGACATCTTCACCGTCGGACCGGTGTGTACCTTCTGCGGAGGAACCTCGTACCGGCTCGGAACGTCTCACAAGTGGGCGGCAAGGTGGAGACAGTAGCATGCCGTCCGACGTTCATCTCGTCAGGGTCCGCCAACCGCTTTTCTCGAGCCTGATGAGCTTTCCGGCATCCTGCTTCGTTCTGACGCTCCTCGCCGACATCGTCTATGCCAGATCCTACAACATGACATGGGAAACCGCGTCGGTCTGGCTGCTCACGATCGGCCTGCTCGCCGCCTTCGTCATCGTCCTGGTCGGGCTTTTCCAGGCGTTCGTCCAAGGCCTCTGGCCGAGCATGGTCTCGCGCATCGGCTATGCGATCGTGCTGATCCTCTCGATCTTCAACGCCTTCGTGCACAGCCGGGATGGCTATACCTCCGTGGTGCCGACAGGCCTTACCCTTTCGGTGATCGCTGTGATCCTGCTCTTGGCGATAGAACTCCTCGAACGCTTCGCCACCCCGCGTCGGGAGTCGGTCGCATGAGCCGTCTGGATTTCATCAAGAGGAATGGCCGCCCTTTCCTTGCCTTCACCCTGATGCTGGCGGCAGCCGGTTGCCACAAGCAGGTCGCCTCTCCCGACACCCAGATCGGACCGAACCCGGCGCTTCCCGAACCGAACGAATATCTCCTCCCGCCGATGAAGACGGCGACGTCCAAGCCCTGGACCAGTGGCGAGATGCCGACCGCAGGGCCGGGCCTCAAGGTCCAGCCATTCGCGACCGGGCTTATCCATCCCCGGTCGGTCTTCGTCCTGCCCAATGGTGACGTCCTCGTCGCGCAGTCGGATGGCCCGAAGCCACCGGTCAATCGTCCGAAGGACGTGGTGATGGGACTGATTCAGGCGCACGCGAAGAGCTTCGGTCCCAAGGCACCGAACAACATCCTGCTGCTGCGGGATACGAACGGCGACGGCATCGCCGACCAGCGGTTCACTTTCCTTGAGGGACGGCATTCCCCGTTCGGGATGGCGCTTGTCGGCAACGATCTCTTCATCGCCGACACCGACGCGCTGATCCGCTACCATTACACCCCGGGCCAGACGAAGATGACGGACCCCGGGGTGAAGGTCACCGATCTGCCGGGCGGACCGATCGACCATCATTGGACGAAGAGCCTCACGGCAAGCGCCGACGGCACCAAGCTCTATGTCGGGGTCGGCTCCAACAGCAACATCGCCGAGAACGGCATGGTCGCGGAGGGCGAGCGCGCCGCGATCTGGGAGGTCGACCGCGCCACGGGTGCCCATCGGCTCTATGCGACCGGCACGCGCAATCCCGTTGGCCTCGCGGTCGAGCCGACCAGCCATGTCCTGTGGGCGGTCGTCAACGAACGCGACGAGCTCGGCCCCAATCTCGTGCCAGATTACCTGACCTCGATACGGTACGGCGGTTTCTACGGCTGGCCGTACAGCTATTGGGGCCGCCACATCGACCCGCGGGTCATGCCGCAGCGTCCCGATCTCGTCGCGAAGACGATCGTGCCCGACTATGGCCTGAGCTCCCATGTCGCGCCGCTCGGCGTCACCTTCTCCACCGGCAATGCCATTCCGGCCCAGTATCGCGGTGGCGCCTTCATCGGCGAGCACGGCAGCTGGGACCGGGATCCGTTCAACGGCTACAAGGTCATCTACGTCCCCTTCGCCGGTGGCCGTCCCTCAGGGAAACCCGTCGACGTCCTGAGCGGCTTCCTGACCGACGGGAAGACCGCACATGGGCGGCCCGTCGGCCTTGCCGCCGACACCCAGGGTGCCGTGCTCGTCGCCGACGATCTCGGCAACGCCGTCTGGCGGATCAGCCGGCGCTGATCCGGAGAATGGATCGGGCGCCGAGGTGCAACCGGTTCCTCGTCCGCGACGATCTCGATCGAATGGCTGCCCCGTCGAAGTCTTCCGCGCGGCGAAAGGCCGGGCGCGCCGGCTTTTGCCAGAAATGCGCGACGCCGGGCGACGCCGTTAGCCCGGCTTGATCTCGCTGCGGACCTGGCCGTGCGCGATCACGGCGAACAGACCGGTCCCGCCGATGATGTTGCCGACCAGCGCGGGCAGGACGAAGCCCATGACGGCCTTCTCCAGGCCAATGCTGCCTGCAAGCCAGAGCAGCCACGCCTCGGTCGAACCGGCCACGACGTGGCTGAAACCACCGATCGCGATGACGTAGGTGATCATCACGATGATCCAGAACTCCGATCCGCGGGCGTTGGGCATCATCCAGGCGATGCTCGCGACGAGGAAGCCGGCCGGCATGCCGAGCAGCAGCGTGTGCCAGGCGTCGTGCGCGGCGACCGGCGCCGCGACCTCGATCGCGGCCGCTCGTGCCTCAGGTGAGAGTATCGCGCCGCCGGCGATCAGTGCGGCGACGAGCAGGGTACCGGCCATGTTGGCACCGAACACCGTGATCCAGAGCTTCGCAAGGCGCCCCAGGTTGCGACGGGTCGGATGCGTGGCGATCGGCAGCACCGCTGTCACGGTGTTTTCGGTGAAGAGCTGAAGATTCCCGATGATGACGATGACGAAGCCGACGCAATAGCCGAACGAGGCGACGAGCTTCGCCCATGGTGCGTGCGGCAGCGCCAGGACGAGAAACGCTTCTGCCAGGACCGATACCGATATCGCGACGCCCGCCGCGAACCCGGAGAAGAGCAGCGAGAGAACCGGGCGGTCGAGCTCCTCGTCGCCCTGGAGACGGATGACCTCGTGAACGACCTTTGCCGATCCCGCCTTTCGCTCGGCGACCGATTCCGCCTCACGGTCGGACAGGCCCTCGGACGGACCGCTCTCGCGATCCTCGGCATCCTCGGCGCTGGGATCGATCGTCATGCGGCACGTACCGTCAGGCTGCTGCGGCCGTGGCCGGGAGGCGCGTCACCGCCAGGCCACCTGCGAGGACGGCGGCGTCCTCGACGAAGCCGGTGGCCGTCTGCCCAAATCGCGCAATCGCCGCGCAGCGCAGGCGCCAGCCGAGATAGGAAGAGGCAAGCGCCGTCCCGACCGCGACGGCCGCACCGAGCAGCCGCCGGTCGCGGGGGCAAGGGCGGCGCCGGCATAGGCGGCTGTCATCGCGCGGGTGGCAAGACCGATCGGCACGATCCGGTCCGGCGCGGACTTCATTTTGTCTCCCACCATCTCGGCGGCGGCCAGCGCGGCGGCTCCGGCAGCAACGACGGGGTGCTTGAGCAGACCCTGGGCGGGAAGTTCCGACGGGAGCGAGCCGTTCCGAGTAGCGGTCGCGACCACGGCGAGCGGCGTCATGCCACGTTGGCCAGCGACCAGTCCGATGAGAAACGAACGAAGCATGCGATACTCCTCGACGAAACTGCTTCCGAACGCAGAACCAGCGATCGGCCTGCCTGGTTCACTTGCCATAGGAACGGGCGTGCGGCCGGGTCACAGCATCTCGAGGGCCACGCGGCCGCGCGGTCGAGGGAACGCACGATCGAGCGCATCGATCTGCTCGGATGCCAGTTCGAGGTCGGCCGCGGCGCGATTCTCGCGGACGTGCGCGATCGAGGAGGCCTTGGGGATGACGATCACGTCGCGCCGCCGGAGCGCCCATGCAAGTGCGACCTGCGCCGGCGCCGCCTTCATCCGCTCAGCGACATCGCGTAAGGCAGGGTTGGACAGCAGCCGCCCCTGCTCGACAGGGCTGTACGCCATCGCGGGCACGCGACGCTCCGTCAGCCACGGCAGCAGATCATGCTCGGGACCCCGGCGGCCGAGATTGTAGAGAATCTGGTCGGTCGAGCAGGCCGATCCACCGGCCTCAAACAGCTCCTCCATGTCATCAACGTCAAGGTTGCTGACGCCCCAGCGGAGGATTTGGCCCGTCTCGACGAGCTGCTCCATGGCCTCGATCGTCTCGGCCAGCGGTACGCCGCCCCGCCAATGAAGCAGATAGAGGTCGAGGCGATCGGTCCGCAGACGCTCGAGGCTGGCCTCGCACGCCCGACGAAGGCGCGCGTGCGATGCGTTTTGCGGATAGACCTTGCTGACAAGGAACACCCTGTCCCGCATCCCGGCGACCGCCTCGCCGACCAGGCGTTCTGCCTCGCCTTCGCCATACATCTCGGCCGTGTCGATCAGCGTCATGCCGAGCTCCACGCCCTCGCGAAGCGCCGCGATCTCGTCCGCGCGCATCGCCGCGTCCTCGCCCATCATCCATGTGCCCTGGCCGAGAGCGGGCACGACGGCACCATCCGGAAAGCTGATCGTCCTCATGAAAGGCCCAACGCCTGGAAACCTTTATGGACCATCCACGGAAGCTTCGCGTTGCAACGGGCGGAGGACGAGATGCCGAACAATCCTTTGCGGACAGACCCTGAGAGCTTCCTGCTCGAGCCGAACGGCTGGGTACCCAACAATCCGACGCTGCCCGTGCTGATCTATCGGGACGTGGTGCCGACCGGAAATCCCGAAGCGATCGAAGCCAGGCTGCGTGGCCACGGCTGGCGGCCTGACTGGCGCGATGGCGTCTTTCCCTACCATCACTACCACTCGACCGCGCACGAGGCGCTCGCCTGCACCAACGGGTCGGCCGAGTTGATGCTCGGGGGCGAGGACGGTCGAACGACAACGATCCAGGCTGGCGATCTCGTCGTACTGCCCGCCGGAACGGGCCATTGCCGGATCGAGGCCAGCGCTGGTTTCCTCCTGGTCGGAGCCTATCCCGACGGCCAGGACTGGGACGTCCGCCGAGATGCCGCCGACGAGCAGACGCTGCAGCGGATCGCCGACGTGCCACTGCCCACAGGAGACCCCGTGTCCGGGGATGCGGGGCCTCTGATGGAATTATGGAGCCCGAGCCGATGATCGGCATCAACACCGCGACCGCCGAGGAGATCGACGCAGTGCCGCAGCTCCAAGGGCACGGCTTCGAAATCGTGCGCTACCGCGATGAACGCGGACGGTTCGAGCAAGTCCGACAGCTTGAGGAGGTGCCGGGG
>BACX01000784.1 GCA_000333335.1 Sphingomonas-like bacterium B12
CATAGCAAAGCCGATGGCCGGATACCAGCACCTGCGATCACCCATGCGATTTCCGCGTGCGTGATCGCAGCGAGGCTCAGGCACCGCCGGGCAGCGGCGCGGCGGGATCGACCAGTTGTGCCGCACGCAGATCATGCCAGAAATCGGCGGGGACACTCTCATCGAGCGCGGCGCCGTCCTCTGCGATGCGGCTGGGCCGGCTGGCGCCGGGGATAACCGCCGCCACGGCAGGATTGGCGAGCGAGAACTGCAAGCCGGCCGCCTTCATGCTGACGCGATGCCGATCGGCGATCGCCTTGATCCGCGCGACCCTTTGCAGAATCTCGGGCGTCGCCGGCGCATATTCGAAGTTCGGGCCACCGACGAGCGCGCCCGAGCTATAAGGGCCGCCGACGACGATACCCAGCCCCCGTTCAGCGACCATGGGCATGACGCGCTGAAGCGCGCGTCCGTGATCGAGCAAGGTGTAGCGGCCCGCGAGCAGGAAGACGTCCGGCCGCGGCTCCACCAGTTCGAGCAGGAGTTCGATCGGTTCGACCTTGTTGACGCCCAGCCCCCAGCCCTTGATCACGCCTTCGTCGCGCAGCCGGTCGAGCGCCCGGAAGGCGCCGACGCGCGCTTCCTCGAACCGTGCGATCCATTCATCGCCCCAGAAATCCTGGGCGAGATCGTGGACGAAGGCGATCTCAATGCGATCGGTGCGGAGACGCTCCAGGCTACCCTCGATCGATCGCAGCGTCGCATCGTAGGAATAATCGTTGAGCACACGATTGGCGCGTCCGTGCGCGAACACACCACTCTTCTCGCCCTGCTGCCGCGCGGAGACGTCTTCCAGTTCGTCGAGGATGACCCGACCGACCTTGGTGCTGATCACATACTCGTCACGCGGTTTGCCGGCCAGTGCCTCGCCCATGCGCAACTCGGCGAGACCGGCGCCATAGAAGGGCGCGTTATCGTAATAGCGGATACCGTCGTTCCACGCGGCCTCGACCGTCGCGAGCGCCTCGTCCTGCGGGATGTCGCGGAACATATTGCCGAGCGGAGCCGCTCCGAAACCGAGCGGGCTGGAGAGAATGTCTTTCAGGATCATCGTGAAATTCCTCGGGTTCTGGTAATTTCGGATCAGTCGACCGGCTCGCCATTCTGCGGCCCCGGATAGCGCGCCAGCCAATAGGCATATTGCTTCGGCAGCAGCGCGGAAGACTTGGCGATGCCGAGATTGCGCGCCAGACGGAACGGATAGTGCGGATCGGCGAGATGCCCGCGCGCCACCATCACGACGTCCATGCTGCCGTCATTGATCGCGGCGGTGGCGTCTTCCGGCTGATCCATGCCCCAGGCGGTGGCGATCGGAAGTCCCGTCTCCACGCGCACACGCCGGGCGATCGGCGCCATGAAGCCGTTGCCCCACGGCACCCTCGCCTCGATCGTCGAGAAGCCGATGCTGACGTTCAGGAAATCCAGCCCCTCCGCCTTGAAGGTTCGGACGAGATCGATGGCCTCCACGAGCGTCTCTTCATCCCGGCCGTCGAATTCCAACACGCCGAACCTCGCGGTCAGGGGCAGATTCTCAGGCCAGACCGCGCGCACGGCACGCAGCGTCTCTATCAGGAAGCGACCGCGCCCCGCCGCGCTGCCGCCATATTCGTCGGTCCCCCCGCCTTTCCTGACATCGAAAAGGAGCCTTCGCCATGACGAAGGGAACCGCGCGNCGCGCGCGCGGCAAGGATGGCGCACGTCCGCGCGACATCTATGCCGAGACCACCGCCAGAATCGTGTCCGAACTGGAAGCAGGCCGCGTGCCCTGGGTCAGCCGTGGGATGCCAGCGCCTGCC
>BACX01000783.1 GCA_000333335.1 Sphingomonas-like bacterium B12
GGACGGCCTCAGCGGCGTGGTCGCGGCATGGTCGAGATAGACGCGGGACGGCATGATACGGGCGTGTTTCCAGATTCGTTGCGCGAAACGGGTGCCTTTCTAT
>BACX01000782.1 GCA_000333335.1 Sphingomonas-like bacterium B12
GTGATCGCGATCGTGATCATGCTCGCCGGCCTGGGCGCGCTGACCCGCCTGCCGATCGAGCAGTATCCGGATATCTCACCGCCCACGGTCGGCATCAACGCCACCTATCCGGGTGCGTCGGCCGCGTCACATGTTGCAGCAAGCCCTGGAGCAGCTGAAGGGCGATGTAGTCATCCGCCCGAAATACGACAATTTCATCGGTGGCCAGTGGGTCGCCCCGGTGCGCGGCCAGTATTTCGACAATCCGTCGCCCGTCACCGGCAAGACGGTCTGCCAGATCGCGCGCGGCACCGCCGAGGATATCGAGCTGGCGCTCGACGCCGCGCACAAGGCGAAGGAGAAATGGGGCCAGGCCTCCCCGCAGGAGCGCGCCCGCGTGCTGCTGAAGATCGCCGACCGGATCGAGGAGAAGCTCGACATCCTGGCGCTGGTCGAGACGATCGACAACGGCAAGCCGATCCGCGAGACGACCAACGCCGACCTGCCGCTGGCGGTCGATCACTTCCGCTACTTCGCCGGCTGCCTGCGCGCGCAGGAAGGATCGATCGCCGAGATCGACCATGACACGGTGGCCTATCACTTCCACGAGCCGCTGGGCGTGGTCGGCCAGATCATCCCGTGGAACTTCCCGCTACTGATGGCGGTGTGGAAGCTCGCCCCCGCGCTCGCGGCAGGCAACTGCGTTGTGCTCAAGCCCGCCGAGCAGACACCGATGTCGATCATGGTGCTCATGGAGATGATCGCCGACATCGTGCCGCCGGGCGTGCTCAACGTCGTCAACGGCTTCGGCGTCGAAGCGGGCAAGCCGCTCGCGCAGAACAAGCGGATCGCCAAGATCGCCTTCACCGGCGAGACGACAACCGGCCGCCTGATCATGCAGTACGCCACGAAGAACCCTGATCCNGTGACGCTGGAGCTGGGCGGCAAATCGCCGAACATCTTCTT
>BACX01000781.1 GCA_000333335.1 Sphingomonas-like bacterium B12
CTCGCGGGCCTGCTGGTGCAGGGCGGCGGCTTCGGTTTCATCGTCGATGCGCTGATCGGCATTCTGGGATCGGTGGTGGCCGGCTGGCTGTTCCCGAGCCTTGGCCTCGCGATCGGCCACGGGCTGATCGGATCGATCCTCGCATCGGTGGTGGGCGCCGCGATCGTCGTGCTGGTCGTGCGGCTGATCCGTCGGATCTAGAAAACGAGGCGGGCGCCGCGATGTGCGACGCCCGCCCTTTCGATCAGAAGCGGAGGCCGAGGCCGCCGAGCGCTTCCTGCCGGTTCAGGCGGAGCGAAACATCCTCCGGCCCGAGCTCGCCGTGGAAACGATCGTAGCGGCTGTAATTATATTCCGCCTTCACATAGGCGTGCTTGCTCAGCGCATGTTCGATGCCGACGCCGGCACGCCAGCCATTCTGCTTCTCGTGATCGGACAGATAGGTGTTCGTCGCGCTGTCGCTGCTGTTCGCGCCGAAGCGGCCGTTCACATAGGCGCCCTTCACGTAGACGAGGTTGTTGCCGCCGAACACCTCGCCCACGCGCGCGCCGGCCTCGATGTTGCGGTTCACCTTGAAGCAGCTGGTGACGGTGCCGGCGCTGCCGCATTCCTTGTTGTTGGACAGATCGTAGCTGCCGAACACGCCGACGATGGTGGTCGGGCGGATGGCGTAGTCGTAGCCGATCTGGCCGCCGACGAAGCCGTCATTGTTGTGGTCGGTATAGCGCGCGTCGGTCACGCCGTCGTTGGTGTGGGTGCGGGCGCGGATCCAGTCCCAGCCGCCATGCAGCTCGACGCGGGGGCCGGTGAAAGGCGACGAATCCGAGGTTTGCGCCATGGCCGGCGCGGCCAGCGCCATCGCGGCCGACGCGGCGAGAAACAGCTTGTTCATACTCAATCCTTCGCAAAGCAACTCGTCCCTACACGGACGGGGGAGCTACGAAGGGCGGGCCGCTTGGCTCCATGAACAGGCCGTAATGAGGCCGTTGCGCGGCGATCTGTTGCGGTGCGGCAACAGTCGGGTCAGGCGCCGAAGACCGGCCTCAGGAACGCGCTGATCTGCTCGCCATGGCAGAGCGCGACATGGCGCGCGGCGAACACCAGCGCGAAAACCAGGGCGAAATCCGCGGCCACGAGGCCGCCGCGATCGCGGGTGAACAGACCGAACTTGCGCATTCGAAACCTCCGTGCGCTTCTCCTCGCACGGCAGGGTTAACGGCGGATTAGCCCTGAGCGACCCATTCCTCGATCCGCCGTTTCGATGCGCCCGTCAGTCCACCCAGATGTGCACGCGCTGGTCCGGCGGCAGATAGAGCTTATCGCCGGGCTTCACGTCGAATGCCTTGTACCAGGGGTCGAAAATGCGGACGACGCCGTTGACCCGGTACTGGGCGGGGCTGTGCTCGTTTGTGAGCAGCTGCTGGCGCAGCGCACCCTCGCGCTCTTGGGTCTGCCAGCTGTAGCCGTAGGCGAGCAGGAAACGCTGGTCGGCGGTGAAGCCGTTCTTCACCCCCGGATCGCCATGCGCCGCGACATAGCGCCGCCACGCGCCCCACGCCATTTCCAGCCCGCCGAGATCGCCGACATTCTCGCCCATCGTCAGATCGCCCTTGATGTGGACGCCGGGGACGGGCTCGTAGCTGTCGAACTGCTTGCCGAGCATCGCGGTGCGGACCTTGAACTTGTCGGCCGACGCCTTGGTCCACCAGTCGCGCACCTTGCCGGTGGCGTCGAACTGGCGGCCCTGATCGTCGAAGCCGTGGCCCATCTCATGCCCGATCGTCGCACCGATCGATCCGTAATTGACCGCCGGATCGGCGTTGGGATCGAAATAGGGGGCCTGCAGGATCGCCGCCGGGAAAGTGATCTGGTTGACCGTCGGATCGTAATAGGCGTTCACCGTCTGCGGCGTCATGTCCCACAAAGAGCGATCGACCGGCTTGGGGAAGCGCGACAGCAGCAGGTCCATCTCGAACTTCTCGGAGCGCATGGCGTTGCCGAGCAGGTCGCCGCGAACCACATGCAAATTGCTGTAATCGATGTATTTCTTCGGGTGTCCGGTGCGTGGATCGAAGGTGGCTAGCTTCTCCAGCGCCTGCTTGCGGGTGGCATCGTCCATCCAGGCGAGATGGGCCAGTTCCTCGCCATAAGCGGCGCGCAGGTTGCCGATCAGCTCGCCCATCTGGCGATCGCTCTCCGGCGGGTAATGACGCTCGACGTAGATTTGGCCGACCGCCTCGCCGAGCATGTCGTTGACCAGCCGCACGCCGCGCTTCCAGCGGGCACGCTGCTCGGGCTGGTCGCGCAGGGTCTTGCCATAGAAGGCGAAGCTGGCTTCGTCGAAGCCCTTGGGCAGATAGGCGGCATGATCGCTGATGAAGTGGAAGGCGAGATAATCCTTCCATGTCGCGAGCGGCGTCGCGACGAGCAGCTTGCCGGCCGCCTGGATCGCGTCGGGTTCGGTCACCACCACCTGATCGAGCGGGCCGAAGCCCTCCGCCTTGAAGAAGGCCGGCCAGTCGAACTGAGGGGCCAGCGCCTGCAGCTTGGCGACCGTCATAGGGTTGTTGGTCAGCTGGATGTCGCGCTCCTTCTCCGGCGTCCATTGCGAGGTCGCCATGGCGGTTTCGAGCGCGAGGATGCGGGCCGCGCGGGAGTCGGCATCGGCGAAACCCGCCTGCGTCAGCTGCTTGGCGATGTAGGCACGGTAGGCGGCGCGGTAGCCGTCATATTTGTCGCCCTTGAGCAGATAATAATCGCGCCCCGGCAGGCCGAGGCCGCCGCGCCCGACATAGAGGCCGTAGCGGCCCGGCCGGTTGACGTCGGCGAAGATCGACGTGCCGACCGGCGCGGAATAACCCGGTTCCGCCATCAGCATGGCGACTGCGTGCGCGTCCTTCAGGCCGGCGATGCGCGACAGAAAGGGTTTGAGCGGCGCGGTGCCGGCCTTCTCGATCCCGGCCTCGTCCATCCAGCTGGCGTAGAGATCGCCGATCTGCTTCTCGGCCGCCGAGGTCGGCTTGCTCTCGCCTTCCTCGGCGATCGCGCGGACCTGCTGCTCGGCCTCGTCGGAGAGGACAACGTCGATGCCGGCCGAGGTGCGATCCGGCGCGATCTCCGTCGTATCGAGCCAGTGGCCGTTGGCGTAGCGGAAGAAGTCGTCGCCCGGCTTCACGGCGCTGTCCATGTCGGACAGGCGGATGCCCCACGGCGGAAATTTCGGCGCGGTCTGCGCGGCGAGCGGCGCGGCGAGCGCGAGAATGGAAACGGCGATGAAGGCCGGGCGGCGCATGGTCTTTTCCTTCGGCGAGAATTCCCCGCGCGAAGGCTAGGCCGCCGCCCGGCCGCTTGGCAATGTATTATTCGGGCAACACGCCTCAGGCCCGTGCGGGGATGGTCACGCCGCGCTGCACCGCCGGCCGTGCGAGGCAGCGCTCCGCCCATGCGGGTACCGCCTTCAGGCTGTCGAAGTCGGTGATCTCGCGCGCCTCGTAGAAGCCGACGAGGTTGCGCACCCAGCCGACCAGCGAGACATCGACCATGCCGAAGTCGTCCCCCATCATGTAGGCGCGGCCGGTCAGGCGGTTCTCCAGCACGCCCAGCAGGCGCTTGGTCTCGTTGAGATAGCGGTCGCGCGGGCGCTTGTCCTCATACTCCCGGCCGGCGAACTTGTGGAAGAAGCCGAGCTGGCCGAACATCGGGCCGACCCCGCCCATCTGGAAGAAGATCCACTGGATCGCGTGATAGCGCTCGATCGGGTCGGTCGGCATCAGCCTGCCCGTCTTGTCCGCGAGGTAGAGCAGGATCGCGCCGCTCTCGAACAGGCCGATCGGCTGTCCGCCGGGGCCGTTCGGATCGATGATCGCCGGGATCTTCCCGTTGGGATTGAGCGAGAGATATTCGGGCGTCCAGGTCTCGTTCTGGCCGATGTCGATCAGGTGCGGCTCGTAGGCGAGGCCGAGCTCTTCCAGCGCGATACTCACTTTTACACCGTTGGGGGTCGGCAGCGAATAGAGCTGGATCACGCCCGGATCCTTCGCGGGCCATTTGCGGGTGATCGGGAAGGGCGACAGATCGGTCATGGCTTGCTCCGGCAAAGGGAACCGGGATGTCGGGCCGGTGTTTCCGATTGGCAAGGCACGATAAATCCATCGTTAGCCAATTTTCCGAATTGACGATCCCGTCTCTGGCGGAAATGAATGAACGACCCTGATCGGCGGTATCGGTCTGGTCGTAGGCAAGGGGTTGGGGAGAACGGGGCCTTGCTGGTTTGGTTGGATTATCTTCGCCTGTCCAAGATGCGCCGCCGCGAAGCGCGGCGCGAGGCTGGCCTGCTGATCCACGAACATGGCGATGATGCCGTGCAGGTCGTGCGCACGAAGATGGCGGATCCGGCGCGATCGGTTTCGCGCAGCGAGCTTCGCCTCACGCTCTGGTACGTGCGGGGTCTGCTGGCCGCGCGCCGCAGGCGCCAGCAGACCCGGCGGAGCAGTCGCTCCTAGAAGAACAGCTTGCGGATGCTCACCTTGATCGTCCGCCCCATCGGATCGAGATAGGCCGGCTGATAGCTGAGCGGCGTGTCGCCGTTCGCGTCGCGGACGTGCTGGCGGCTGTTGGTGATGTTGTTGAGCGACAGCGTCACCCGCATCCCGCGCGCCCACTTGTGCTTCATCAGCGAGGGATTGGCGCCGAGATCGGCGAACAGCCGCAGGTTCGCGGTGGCCAGCGAGGAGAAATGCAGGTCGCCCGTCGCGCTGCCGGTGCCGCCGTCGACCGTCGTCGCGCTCTGCCACTCGCCAGTCATCCTGACGCCGATGCCGTTGTTGGTGACGCCCAGCTGGACCTGCACGTCGTGGCGCGGCTGCCCGCCGCCCGAGCCGGAGGTGCCGCCGTCGAGCAGGTCGAGCATCGGGCCGCCGGGGCGCGTGAGGATATCGTCGCGGAAATACCAGGTGTGGTAGACCGAGAGCTGGAGTCGGCCGCCGGCGCCACCGCCGAAGCCGCCGCGCCCTCCGCCACCGCCACCGCCGCGTCCGCCGGACCAGCCGCCTCCACCGCCGGGAGGAGAGCCGCCGTCTCCGCTAGCGGGCGGTGGGCCGCCCGTTCCGCCGCCCGCTGGCGGAGCGTCGCCGCCGCCAGGCGGGCGCGGGAACGCGCCCGATTCCCGAAGCTGGCGGAAGGCGTCGACGACCGCCTTCGATGTCTTGAGCTTCTGCGTGAAGTTGAAGCCCCAGCGCAGCTCGTCGCGGCGCTCGCGATAGAGGTTGACCGGGCGGGTATCGATCGCCGTCAGGTCGCCATCGTCGTCGCGGGTGAAGCGATCGGGAAAGGCTGCCTCGATCGCCGCAGTGGGCGAGGGCAGGGCCGCGATCGCGTTGCGGATCGTCGAGTGGATGTAGTTGGCGGTGAAGGTGATGTCGGTCTTCTTGAACGGCTTCAGCGTCGTGCCGAATTTCTCGACATGGCGGCTGTCCGCCTTCAGGTCCGGGTTGCCGCCGGCGATCTGGGTGACGTCGACGGTCTGGCCGGTGCGGTAGTCGAACACCCGCGCGCCCGGCGTCACGATCACCGGATTGCCGAGCTGCTGGATGGTCGGAGCGCCGCGATCGTGGGTGACGGACGCGATGAAGCTGATGCCGTCGCGACCGGATCGACCTCAAGAATCGTGACGACGCAGCGGCCCGCCGTGCCCGGGAGGAAGATACGATCGATCGCCATCTTCGACTGGCGGCTTTTCGCGCGCAACGAGACCTGCTCTTTCGCATGGCGCGCCGTCGGGAGGTCGGCAGCGCTCTTGCCAGCAAGTTGACCCGCGAGCTCGATCTGATCGAGGTTCGGCTGAAAGGGTAAGGGGGCCGCACTCGAATTGCGCTCCGCACCGGCGTCAGGATCGCCGCAGGTTCAGCGGAAGAGCCATGTCCCGAGCAGTCGGGGAAGGGGAATGTGAAGAAGCCGGCGACGAGCAGGGCGCCAATGC
>BACX01000780.1 GCA_000333335.1 Sphingomonas-like bacterium B12
TCATTCAGATTGAATGGTTTGCCATGTCGGCGCGCCGGCTTCTCGGCTATGGTCGCGCCATGGCGGAGATCGAGAATATCGTCGTGCTGACCGGCGCCGGTATTTCGGCGGAGAGCGGGCTTGCGACCTTTCGGGGACCGGATGGCCTTTGGGAGGGGCGAAGGGTCGAGGAAATCTGCACGCCCGAGGCGCTCGCCGCCGATCGTGAACTGGTGCTCGATTTCTATGACCAGCGACGCCGCGCGCTTGCCTCGGTCGAACCCAATGCCGCGCACAAGGCGCTCGCCTTTTTGGACCGGCATTGGGCCAGAGAGCTGCTGATCGTCACGCAGAATGTCGATGACCTGCACGAGCGGGCCGGCGCGCAGCGGATGCTGCACATGCATGGCGAGTTGCTGTCGGCGCTGTGCGGGGCCTGCGGCGAGCGCTCGGCCTTTGGCGGAGACATGATCGGTGGTCCGCGCTGCGCCGCCTGCGGGCAGGACGAACTGCGGCCCGACATCGTCTTCTTCGGCGAGATGCCGTACGAGATGGAGCGGATCGAGCGCGCGCTGATGCAGGCCGATCTGTTCGTCTCGATCGGCACGTCGGGGGCTGTCTACCCGGCGGCAGGCTTCGTCCAGATGGCGCGTCACGCCGGCGCCGACACGCTGGAGCTGAACCTCGATCCGTCCGCCGGCAGCCTGTATTTCCACGAAACCCGCATCGGCCCGGCGAGCGCGCTGGTGCCGGCCTGGGTGGAGGACATGCTGGCCGCCACCAGCAGCGCCTGATCCCTCTTGACTTGCCGGCGGCGAAAGCCTGTAACCGGTTTCATGGAGAGGAGGAAGGTTCCGGCACCCCAACGAAAATGACGGGCGGGACGGACCTTTCGGCAGGGTAGGCGTTTTCAACGGCTGATGGCTTACGAATATGACGATCGCGGCCGGATCGGCCGACGCGCGCTGCTGGGCGCGGGGCTGACGGGCCTCGCGGGTTGCAGCAGCGTGAAGTTCCAGCTGCCGATCGCGATCCGGTCGCCGATCGTCTTTTCGACCGCCTCGTCCGGCGCGCCACCCCTGGCGCAGACGCCCGAGGTGGAGGCGTTTCTCGACGATCTGCAGCTGCGCACCTTCGCCTATTTCTGGTGGACGACCGAGCAGAAGCGCGGCCTCGCGCCCGATCGCTTCCCGTCGGGCACCTTCGCCAGCATCGCGGCGATGGGCTTCGCCCTCACCGCCTTCGTGATCGGGGTCGAGCGCGGCTATGTGCCGCGCGCGCAGGCGGCGACGCGCACGCTTGCCATGCTGCGCTTCCTCGCCGGCGCGGAGCAGGGCGCCAAGCCCGAGGGGGTGAGCGGCTATCAGGGCTTCTTCTACCATTTCCTCGGCATGAAGGACGGCGCGCGCTTCGGCGGGTGCGAGATATCCACCGTCGATACCGCGCTGCTGATGATGGGCGTGCTGCTTGCCCAGACCTATTACGACCAGCCGCAGGAGAAGGAGATCCGCGACCTCGCGGACAAGCTCTACACGCAGGTGGACTGGCGCTGGGCGATGACGCGCGCGCCGGTCGTGGCGCTCGGCTGGACGCCGGAGGCCGAGTTCATTCCCTATGACTGGGTCGCCTATAACGAGGGGATGCTGGTTTACATTCTGGCGCTTGGCGCGCCGGTCTACGGGCTGCCCAAGGACAGCTGGGATGCCTGGAGCCAGCGGCTCGCCACCTTCTGGACGGACAGCGGCGAGCTTTCGATGCTGCGGTTCCCGCCGATGTTCGGCCACCAATACAGCCACGTCTGGATCGATTTTCGCAAGATCCAGGACGATTTCATGGCGACCAAAGGCAGCGACTATTTCGAGAACAGCCGCCGCGCCACGATCGCCCAGCGTAATTATGCGCTCGCCAATCCGATGGGCTGGCGCGGCTATGCGTCCGACCAGTGGGGTTTGACAGCCTGCGACGGCCCGGCCGACCTCACGGTCAACACAGGCGGGGAGCAGCGTGTCTTCCACTCCTACGTCGCGCGTGGCGTGGGCGCGATCGACGACGGCACGATCGCGCCGACGGCGGCGGGCGGATCGATCCCCTTCGCACCGGAAATCTGCATCCCTGCGCTGATGGGGATGCGCCAACGCTATCCGGACACTCTCTACGGCACCTACGGCTTTTTCGATGCCTTCAACCTCTCGTTCCAGGACGAGAAGGCCAAGCTCGATCGCGGCAAGGTGGTGCCCGGCAAGGGCTGGTTCGATACCGACTGGCTCGGTATCGATCAGGGGCCGATCCTGGCGATGGTCGAGAATTACAGGACCGGACTGATCTGGAATATCATGCGGCGTAACCCATACATCCAGGCGGGGCTTCGCAAGGCGGGGTTCCGGGGGGGATGGCTGGAGCCTCTGACACAGCAGGCGCCGCAACCGACGGAGGACAAGAAGTGAGCGGGATCGGGCGCAGGACTTTACTGGCGGGGGCTGGTGCGGCGGGGCTGGCTTCGCGTGCCTTCGGTTTTGCGCTCGGCCCATCGCAGGCGCCATCGGCTGCCGCGCCGGGCTTCATCGACGGCCTGATCGCCAAGATGACGCTGGAGGAGAAGGCCGGCCAGCTTTCGATCATGGCGTCGGCCATCGGCGGAGGTGCGGCGACCAAGCTCAACCCGATCACGGATACCGCCAGCGTATCCGAACAACTCGCCGATGCGCGCGCCGGCCGCATCTCCGGCATCTTCAACGGGCAGGGCGCCGACTGGCACCGCAAGCTGCAGACCGAGGCGGTGAAGAGCCGGCTCGGCATCCCGATGCTGTTCGCCGCGGACGTCATCCACGGCATGCGCACCGTTTTCCCGGTGCCGCTGGGCGAGGCGGCGAGCTTCGATCCTGGCCTCGCGATGCGCACGGCGCGCGCCGCCGCCACCGAGGCGTCGGCCGCCGGCATCGCGCTCACCTTCGCGCCGATGGTCGATATCGCGCGCGATCAACGCTGGGGGCGCGGCGTCGAGGCGGCTGGCGAGGACGTGCTGGTCGGCCAGCGCTTCGCGGCGGCGCGGGTGAAGGGCTTTCAGGGCGAGGCGCTCAACCGCGACGACGCGGTGGCATCCTGCGCCAAGCATTTCGCCGCTTATGGCGCGGGTGAGGCGGGGCTGGATTACAACAGCGTCGATATCTCCGAACACACGCTGCGCGAGACCTATTTTCCGCCCTTCCAGGCGGCATTGGGCGCAGGAGCGGCTTCGATCATGCCGTCGTTCAACGAAATCAACGGTGTGCCCTCCTCGGGCAATCACTGGCTGCTGTCCGACGTGCTGCGTGGCGAGTGGCACTTTCGCGGCCTCGTCATCTCGGACTATACGGCGGACGAGGAGATGATCGCGGCCGGCTTCGCCAAGGACGGGCGCGACGCCGTGAAGAAGGCGATGCTCGCCGGTCTCGACATGAGCATGCAGAGCGGCCTCTACCAGAAATACCTGCCCGGTCTGGTGAAGGCGGGTGAAGTGCCGATGGCGCGGGTCGACGAGGCGGTGCGCCGCGTGCTGGAACTCAAGGCACGGCTCGGCCTGTTCGACGATCCCTTCAACCGGCTGGCGCCTGGCCGCGAGCAGCAGCGCATCCTCACGCCCATCGCGCGCGATCTGGCGCGCGAGGCGGCGCAGAAGTCGATCGTCCTGCTCCGCAACCAGGGCGGCATCCTGCCGCTGAAGGCGGACGGCGGGCAGAAGATCGCGCTGATCGGTCCGTTCGCGGCGGGTCAGCACGACCTGATCGGTCCATGGAACGTCTATGGCGACGATGCGCAGGCGATCGACCTCGCCACCGGCATGCGTGCCGCGATGCGCGATCCGGCGCGGCTGAGCGTCACGCGCGGCTCCGACGTCGAGAAGCCGATCCCCGGCGGCATCGAGGCGGCGGTAGCGGCGGCACAGGCGTCGGACGTTGTGGTGCTGGCGATCGGCGAGAGCCAGGAGATGTCGGGCGAGGCGCAATCGCGCACCGAGGTGGTGTTGCCCTGGCCGCAGCAGCGGCTGGCGGAGGCCGTCGCGGCGACCGGCAAGCCGGTGATCGTGCTGCTCAAGAACGGCCGCGCGCTGGCGCTGGAGGGCGCGGTGCTGGACGCACAGGCGATCCTCGTCACCTGGTTCCTCGGCAGCGAGACGGGCCATGCGCTCGCCGATATCCTGTTCGGCACGGTCTGCCCCTCGGGCCGCCTGCCGGTGAGCTTTCCCTATGAGAGCGGGCAGGAACCGCTGCATTACGATCACAAGCCGACCGGGCGCCCCGCGCCGGATGGCCCGCGCCAGCCCTACAAGGCGCAATATCGCACCGCGCCCGACGGCGCGCGCTTCCCGTTCGGGCACGGCCTCACCTACGGCAAGATCGACTATACGGGCCTCGACGTCGGCAAGCCGGCCGGGGAGGGCGTCATCGTCTCGGCGACGATCCGCAACAGTGGCGATCGCGCGGCCGAGGAGGTGGTGCAGCTCTACGTCCACCCCCGCGTATCGACCATCACGCAACCGGTGCGGCGCCTGATCGACTGGCGTCGCGTCAATCTGGCGCCGGGCGGATCGGAGAAGGTGCAGTTCACGATCACGCGGGAGATGCTGATGCGGCTGGGGCCGGACCTCAAGCCCATGGCCGAGACCGGGACGATCGACGTGTGGATCGCGCCCTCGGCCGAGGACGGGCTGAAGGGATCGTTCGAGCTGACCTGAGGGAACGGTTGGCGCGCTCGGCCATTGGGCGCGCAGCAACGCTCTGGGATTCAC
>BACX01000779.1 GCA_000333335.1 Sphingomonas-like bacterium B12
GGCGAGCATGAGGGCGTCTCGTTGGGCGATGCCGGTTATCGCACGGTCGGGCGCGAAAGCGGGGCGGACACCGCGATCTCCTGGCCGGGTTGCCCTGCCGACGACGCGAAAGGCGCGAGCCTGACGGTCGAGGATGCGGGCATGGCGCTCGACGCCGCTGCCGCTGGCTTCGGCCGCGCCACCGTGCCCGCGCTGCTCGCGGCGGCCGACATCGCCACGGGCCGGGTCACGAGCTTCGGCGAGACGGCGGACGAGCGTTGCTACTGGCTGATCGCGCCGCTTCCGCAATGGCGCCAGAAGAAGGTCCGGTCGCTGGTTGCGGCGCTGACCGCCTGAGCCGCGATGGCGATCCACTATCCCGATGACGCGGCGATCGCCCGCATCGGCGAGGCGATGATCGCGCGGACTCTTCCCAAGGCCGAATGGACCCACGTTGCGCATTTCGCCACCGCGCTCTGGCTGATCCGCTGCAGGCCGGACATCGTGCCCAAGCGCGACATGCCGGGCCTGTAACGAAGCGGTCGGCGGGGTGAACGACGATCGCAACGGCTATCACGAGAAGATCACCCAGGCCTCGCTCCGCGCCGCGCGGAGCATGGCGCCGGGTACGCCGCTTCACGAAACCCTGGATGCGTTGATTGCCTCGCCGTTCGGGGCGAAGGACTGGCCGCTCGCCCACTGGACGCGCGAGCGGCTCTTCTCGGTCGAGGCGCGGCGCGGCTGGGTCGAGCCGGACCGCGCGCCCTTGCCCTTCTAGTTGCCCAGTATCTTCTCGATCGCCGCCTGCGCCACCGGGTGATAGCCCGGCTTGGCCTTGGCGTAGATCCGCCGCGCGATCGGCATGCCCCAGTCGCCCTGATCCCTGAGCGCCTTGTAGACCGGCACGATCAGCAGCATGCGGCCGACATGGGTCAGGTGATCCTCGAGGCTCGGCAGCGCCGGCTCGAAATGGTTGGCGATCGCGATCTGCAGCCAGGCGCAGCGGATGTACGCGTTGGGCGAGGTCGAAAGCCCCCAGGCCTTGTCCATCTCGACCAGCCGCTCGGGCGTCTGCTGGCGCGGCAGGCCGTTGAGGAAGCGCAGCCATTCCTGCGTGGACCAGCGCTTCGTATCGATCGAGGATGCCGCCGCGCCCATGTCGAAGCGCTTGCGATCCTCGTCGATGCGGGCGAGCGTCGCGGAGGTGACATGCACCGCATTGCCCGGCAGGCCCGGCTGATAGGCCCATTTGTCGAGCTGCAGCTTCGCCTCCAGCGCGGTGTCGCCCTTGATCAGGTTCTTGCGCAGATCGGCGAGGAATCCGGCGGTGGTCTGCGGCTGGAAGGCATGGCGATCGAAATAGGAGCGCAGATAGGCATCCCAGCGCGGCCGGCCGACCGCCTGCTCGATGGTGCGGAGGAAGGTGGAGCCCTTGTTATAGTCCATTTCGCCATAGGCGCCCTCGGGATCGCCGTGAAGGCGGGTTTCGGCCGGCGTCGGCGCTTCCTTCAGGTCGCGCTGGAGATCGTCCCAGCTGAGATCGGCCAGCGTCGCGGCGCGCTCCTTGCCGTAAACGGCCTCGTCGATGCGGTTCTCGAAATAGACGGTGAAGCCCTCGTTGAGCCAGCTGTCCGCCCAGGTCGCGTTGGTGACGAGATTGCCCGACCAGCTGTGCGCCAGTTCGTGCGCGATCACGTCGACGTTGGATTTGTCGCCGGTGATGATCGTCGGCGTGGCGAAGGTGAGGGTGGGGTTCTCCATGCCGCCGAACGGGAAGGAGGGCGGCAGAACGAGAATGTCGTAGCGGCCCCAGCGATACGGGCCGTAGAGCTGCTCGGCGGTCGTCACCATCTTCTCGGTGTCGGAGAGTTCCTTCGCCGCTTTGTCGAGCATCGCCGGCTCGGTGTAGACGCCGGTGCGCGCGCCCAGCGGGCGGAAGGCGAGGTCGCCGACCGCGAGCGCGATCAGATACGGCGGGACATTGTGGTCCATGCGGAAGCGGTAGCTGTGCTGGCCGTTCGCCGCCGGTTCGCCATTGGGCGTCAGGCGCTCGGCGCTCATCACGGCGGTGAGGCCGGCGGGCACGGTGATCTTCGCGGACCAGCTCTGGCGGATGCCGGGGCTGTCCTGCGTCGGGATCCAGCTTCGGTTGTTGATCGATTCGCCCTGGCTGAACAGATAGGGCTTGGTCTTGCCGGCGGTGAGCTCGGGCGGCAGCCACTGGAGCGCGCTCGCGTCAGGGCTGGACGTGTAGTGGATCACGATCCTGCGCGCGTCGCCGATCTGCACGGTGAGCGGCGCCCCCTTGTAGTCGTCCGCCGGGCCGACCGACCATTTGAGCGCGTTGCCCGCCGCATCGGTGATGCTGGCGATGTCGAGCTTCTTGTCGTCGAGGATGATCTGCTTCGCGCCCTTGGCCGCCAGGATGTCGAGCGTCGCGGAGCCGGTCATCACGTGGCGCGCGAAATCGGCGGTGAGATCGAGATCGACGTGCGTGACGCGCGCTACCTTGGGATCGGCGTAGGTCAGCACGTCCTTCGCCTCGAGCTTCGTCAGGATCGGCGAGGGCGGATCGACCGCGAACGCGGGTGCGGCGACCAGCGCCAGGACGGAAAAGCTCAGGATCGCACGCATGGCAGGGCCTCGAACAAAGGAATGGCTTGTCGCTAGGCCAGTGGGACAAGGCGGGCAAGGGGCGCGGCGAGCGGTGGGGCCAAGGGAACCGGTGGGAGTGGCGCCGGGTTCTTGACCTCAACGGGGCGGCTTGGGCGTGCCCCCGGACAGGGTGGCACCCGGATTTTGAGGAGAGCCACCATGAAGCGTTTCGTGAACATCGTGGGCGGGCTGTGTATCGGTGCTGCCGCCATTGTCGCCGCGGCGCCGGCTTCGGCCCAGAATGACGAGATCATCGTGCGCGGTCATTACGGGCGCGATTTGCAGGACGCGCCCTCGGCATCGATGCCGGTGAGTTATGCGGATCTCGATCTGTCCAGTCCGGTCGATCAGGATCGCCTGACCCACCGCATCCGCCACGCCGCGCGCTATCTCTGCGACAAGCTCGGCGAATCGGGCAGT
The DNA here is from genome assembly GCA_000333335.1 of Sphingomonas-like bacterium B12. Taxonomy (GTDB): domain Bacteria; phylum Pseudomonadota; class Alphaproteobacteria; order Sphingomonadales; family Sphingomonadaceae; genus Solisphingomonas. The sequence continues at coordinate 3,055 of BACX01000779.1, forward strand.
GGTGATGCTCTGGCGCCGTCGTGCGAGCAGGCGGCGGTGTCCGACGCGATGGACCGCATCTGGACGGTGGATCGCGATCGCGCCCCGCGCGACACGGCATGGGTCGCCCCGGCGCCCTATCCGTCGGCTTATTCCTATCCGGCGGACGACAGCGACGACGGTTATTGACGGTGCGGGAGGGCGCTCGGATCGCCGGGCGCTCTCAGCCCGCCATCACCTCGGAAAGCTCGTCGGCGGTCAGCGGGCGCAGCAGGCGGCAGCCGATATCCTCGCCGATCTGCCAGGCGATATAGGCCCGGCGCCGCATCCCCTTGTGAAAGCGGACGATCACCTTGGTGCCCTTCTTGAGCGCCATCGGCGAATGGCAGCGAAAACCCGAGGCCGAGATGTTCGTCACTTCGTTGGACAGCGGCAGACCGTCCACGGTCGACACCTCCACCGCGACACTCACGTCATAGCGCGAGGCGCGTCGCCTGTCGGATTGCGGCGACGGTTTCGGGGCGGGCGCGGGCTGGACGGCTACGGCTGATGACATGGTTACCGTCCTAGTCACGCCCGGTTGAAAAAGCGTGAAGCCTTATTCCGGTTCTTCGCGGTCGCGCCGCCCGATCTCGATCAGTGCGCCCAACGTGCGCCGCGCGGCGAAGATGTCATCCTGACCCACGCTGGCCAGCAACTCGGCGTCGATCCGGTCACGCCCGGCGGCTTGCGCGGTCGCCGCCGCCCGTCCACGCTCGGTGAGTGTGACGATCAGCTT
>BACX01000778.1 GCA_000333335.1 Sphingomonas-like bacterium B12
CGGGCGATTTCGGCGACTATGACACCACCGCCGCGCTGGCCCGCCGGATCTCGGGCCGCGATCCGCTGCCGGATGCTGAAGGCGACGAGTGACGCCTTAGCCGCGAAGGCCCAGCCGCTCGGCCACCTCGTCCGCCGACGTGCCTTCTTCCACCAGCATCCATTTCCCCGGATGCGCCGCGTCGATCACCGTCACCGCGCCCTTGGGGCAGACGCCGAGGCAGCGTGTCTCGACCACGCCGAAATCGGCCTTGCGCTTCTTGCCGCCGCCGAGCTTACGCAGCAGCTTCGCGAGCGGTGTCCGGCCCTTCTCGCCGAAGCCGCCACCGATCTTCTTCGAACATTTGCCGCAGACGAGGATCGTCGCCGACCAGTTGGAGCGGACCGAGAGCTTCACGATACCCCCTGCCGACGCTCCTCGGCGGAGCGCAGCACGTCCCACGCCGCCTGCACCTTGCGGAAGCGCTCGGCAGCGGCATCGTCACCCGGCTTCACGTCGGGGTGGTTGGCCTTGGCGAGCCGGCGCCACGCCGCTTTCGCATCCTCGAAGGAGGCGTCGCCCTCCAGCTCCAGCGCCTCCAGCGCGCGCATCTCGTCGCGCGAGCGGCTACCGTCGCCGGGGCCGCCCCAGCTATTGTAGGAGGAGTCCGCATAGCCCGCCGACGTGCGTCGCTCGTCGCGCTCGCGCTTGGCCGCCTCCTCGGCGGAGAGGCCCTGAAAATAGTCCCAGTTCCGGTTGTATTCGGCGGCATGTTCCTCGCAGAACCACCAGCGTTCGGGACTGTTGGGGGATTTGGGCGCGGGCCGATCGCCGGGCCGGTCGCAGCCGTCGCGATCGCACAGGCGCACCTGCGTGGCGCCGCGCTCGGACCCGTAGCCCCGCCAGCGGGGAAAGCCCCAGTCGTTCGATCGTGTCTGCCGTCGTGCCATTCCGCCCTATCTAGGAGCGCGCGCCGACTTTCGCGACTGCGAAAACCGAAAAATCAGGCGGTGCGACGGCGGGAGAACCAGGCTTCGACGATGCTGAGCAGCGCCAGCGCGGCTGCCGGCGCGAACAGCACCTCCGGCCCGTAGCGCAGTTGCCCGCGCGCGCCGAGCGCCACGCCGAGCACCAGAGCGCCCCAGAGCAGGCAATCCAGCATCACCGCCCGCGCCTCGCCGGGGCGGCCGAGACGGGTCAGCCCGGTGCCGATCCGCACCAAAGTCCCCGTCATGTAGGTCATCCCGATCCGCGCGCCGCGCTCGCCCAGCACCAGCGCGTTGGAAAGCCCCATCGCCACCGGGAGCAGCACGATGCCGGTGATCGGGTGCACGCCCTCGATCATCAGGCCGGCGACGCCGATCAGTGCCGCCTCGACAAGAAAGAGCAGCGACGCGGCGAAGCGGCCGGCCGATTCGTCGATCAGCGCGCCCAGCGCGGCGCCGCCAATGAACAGGATGATCAACCCGCCGACGAACAGCGCGGAATGCCATTCCCGATAGGCGAGGTGCATGCCCAGTCGGGTCGAGTTCCCACTCATGAACGAGACGAAATAGCCGCCAAGCTCGGTGAAGCCGACCGCGTCCACGCAGCCGGCGACCAGCGCAAGAAGGATGGCGGCGGTGGTCCGTTCCGTCGGCAGGCTCTGCATCGCCGGTATTGCTAGGGCGTGATGCGCGAAAGCGGAAGAGGGTTCGTTAACCGACAGTCGCATCCTCCCCCGCCAAGGGGAGGGCCATAAAATGCCAGAGGGTCTGTAAGCCGGGTTCTGTCCATCCCTTTCGGGACTGTGCGACCATTCCTCTCGGGCCGGTGTCGCCACCGGCCTCAAGCAACCAACCCGGACCACGGGGCGGAAGCGGCCCCATATGCGGTCCCTATTCGGTCTTGCTCCCGGTGGGGTTTGCCGTGCCGCTCCTGTTACCAGGAACGCGGTGCGCTCTTGCCGCACCCTTTCGCCCTTACCGTGCCGAAGCGACGGCGGTGTCCTTTCTGTGGCACTTTCCCTGGGGTCGCCCCCGCCGGGCGTTACCCGGCACCGTGCTTTCCGTGGAGCCCGGACTTTCCTCGACACTCGCGTGACGCGGTCGCCCGACCCTCTGGCGGAGCGGCTGTTAGCCGAGTGTCGATTGTCACGAAAGCGAAATCAGTACGGATCACCCGCCCGCATCGCCGCGCCCTTGTCTCCGCCCGTCAGCAGCGAGAGCAGGATGGCGCGGCACTGGCCGTCGATCACGCCGTCGAGATTCTCCGGCCGGAAACGCCGCTGGAAGGCGCGCACCGCCGCCTCCTGATCGACGATGTCGTAGCCGAACCGCTCCAGCGCGAGTAGGAAGCCGGCATCGCTCCAATGCGGATCGGTCAGATACTTTTCCGGTCTCGGCAGCGCGAAACGCAGTTTCGCCAGCCGCTCCCAGTCGAACAGTTCGCCCGGATCCTCCTTGCGGGCCGGCGCGATGTCCGAATGGCCGACGATGTTGCCACGCGTGATGCCGTAGCGCGGCACGATCTGCATCATCAGCGTTACCAGCGCGGCCATCTGCTGCTCGGGGAAGGGGCGATAGCCGAATTCGTGACCCGGATTGACCAGTTCGATCCCGATGCTCGCCGAATTCACGTCGGTGATGCCGCGCCAATAGCTGCGGCCCGCATGCCAGGCGCGCAAACGCTCATCGACAAGGCGGACGACCTGCCCGTCTTCGGCGATCAGATAGTGGGAGGAGACCTTCGCCTCCGGATCGGTCAGCCGGCGCAGCGCGGAGGCGCCGTCCTGCATGCCGGTATAATGCAGCACGATGATCGAGATGGGCAAAGACCGCTCGTCGAATTCGGCGAGGGACAATCGATGATACCGGCCATGGCGCAGCAGTCGCGCGGCTCGGTTACCGCGTCAAGTCGGAGAGCGTATCGAGGTCTCTCAGCGCAGCACGGCGATCGAGGACGCATCGACCCGCTTGCGATACAGGCCCCGCGCCTCGAAATCCGAAACGAAGGCGTCGGTCTGCCCCATCGCCGTCTCGCCCGCGCCGAGCATGAGCACCGCATCCGCCTGCATGGCGCTGGCGATCCGGCTGAAGACGAGCGTGCGCACGTCGGGCGAGAAATAGAGCAGCACGTTGCGGCACAGCACGACATCGAACAGCCCGACCGGCGGCGGCGTCAGCAGATTGTGCACCCGGAAGCGCACCGCCTGCCGCAGCAGTGCCGATGCCTGCCAATGCCCGCCATCCTGATCGAAACGGCGCAGCATCTGTGTGACCGGCAGGCCGCGCTGGATCTCGAACTGCGAATAGCGGCCTTCCTTCGCCCGCTCGATCGCGGTGGGCGAGAGATCGGTGCCGAGGATGTCGATCGTCCAGCCCCGCCAGCGATCGGGCCGCTCGGCGATCATCATCGCGATCGTATAGGCCTCCTGCCCCGTCGAGCAGCCGGCCGACCAGATGCGCAGGCGCCGCGTGCCCGCGCGCGCCGCACGAAGCCGCTCCAGCCCTTGCTCGTCGAGCAGGCGGAAGGCGTTCAGGTCGCGGTAGAAGAAGGTTTCGTGATTGAGCAGCGCCTCGATCGCCTCGTCGGCGAGCGGCGCGTTGCGCCCGGACACGATGCGATGGACCAGATCGTCCAGCGTCGGGATATCGTGCTTCGCGATCAGCGGGCGCAGCGCGGTATCGATCCGCCAGCGGCGGCCGATCGCGAGCTGCTGCCCCGTCCTCGCCTCCAGCAATCCGGCGAGGATGCGGACCGCGCCATCGCTTATCTCCATGCCGGCACCCGTCGCTCGGGCTGACCACGCATACGATCGGCGATACGTCCCGCGATCGTCGAGGGCCGCGCGATGGTGGAAGCAAGGCCGGCGGTGGCCACACTGCCTGGCATGCCCCAGACCACTGAGGTGGTGCGATCCTGCGCGGCGATTTCGCCACCGGCCGCAACGATGTCGCGCGCGCCGATCGATCCATCGCGGCCCATGCCGGTCAGCACCACCGCAAAGGCGCGCTCGGCGAAGATCTGGGCGACCGACTGGAACATGGGGTCGACCGAGGGCAGACAGCCCGACGGCGCCGGATCGCGGTTCAGGATCACGCGCGGCAGGCCACCTATCGAGCGCAGCCCGATATGCGCGTCGCCCGGCGCGACGAGGATCTGTCCGCGCAGCAGGCTGACCCCATCCTTCGCGACGGTCGCCGGGCGGCCGGCGATNTCCGTCATCTGCGCGGCGAAATAGGGCATGAAGCTCGCCGGCAGATGCTGGGTTATCAGGATCGGCATGTCGCAGGAGGAGGGCAAGGCATCGAACAACTCGGCCAGCGCATGGAGGCCGCCGGTGGACGAACCGATGGCGAGACAATCGACCGGACCCGCGACCAGCGGCCGGGTGACGTCGGGCACCACCGGCACCGCCTTGGCGGCAGCGCGCACCTCCTCGCGTTCGGCCGGCCGGCTCTCGCCGACGCGGCGCAATTTCTCGACCAGAGCGGCGGCGAAGCGATCCCGGTAAGTCCCGGCGCTCGGCTTTTCGAGCGTATCGGCGGCGCCCAGCGTCAGCGCCCGTACGCAGGCCTCGGCGCCTTCGCTGGCCGAGGTAGAGACGATCAGGACGCGAGCCCCACGCCCGCGCGCTATGATCTCGGGAAGTGCGGTGAACCCGTCCATGCCCGGCATGGCGAGATCCAGCAGCACGATATCGACGATGCAACTGCGCAGCTTGTCCAGCGCCTGATCGGCGGTACTCGCGGTCGCGACGATCTCGAATTCGGGATATTCGCCGAGAATCGTCTGGAACACCGATCGCGCGACGATCGAATCGTCGACGATCATCAGCCTGATCGGCCTGGGCTCCGTCTTGCGCCCGTAGAGGGACTGGGCTGGCATCTCCGCGCGAGCAAAGTCAGGCGACGCCGACCAGCTGGAACTTGCTTTCGAGCGTCTCGCGGTCGAACGGCTTCATGACATATTCGTCGGCGCCGGCGTCGATCGCCGCGCGGATGTGGGCGATGCCGTTCTCGGTGGTGCAGAAGATCACCTTGGGGCGCGTCTCGAACTCTTCCTGGCCGAGCGCGCGCAGGAACTCGATGCCGCTCATCACCGGCATGTTCCAGTCGAGCAGCACCACGTCGGGCGCCGACACGCGGCAGCTGTCAAGCGCCTCCTGGCCGTCTCCGGCCTCGCTGACAGTGAACTCCAGCGTCTCCAGGATATGGCGGGCGACCTTACGGATCACCTTGGAATCATCGACAACCAGACAGGTCTTCATCACCAAACCCTCGATGCAAGCACTGTACGTAAAAGGATTAGCCGACGGTCGGAA
>BACX01000777.1 GCA_000333335.1 Sphingomonas-like bacterium B12
TCCGGGCCAGGTGCTGAAGCCCGGCGGCTATGCGCAGGTGAAGTTCTCGGTGCCCGGCCAGGCCGGCACGGTGACGATCCCATCGAGCAGCCTCGTCTTCCGCGCGGCCGGCACGCAGGTCGCGATGATCGACGCGAGCGATCATGTCCGCCTACAGCCGGTCACGCTGGGCCGCGATCTCGGCAATACGGTGGAGGTGGTGTCCGGCCTCGGCCGCAACGCCCGGATCGTCGACAATCCGCCCGATTCGATCGCGCAGGGCGAACGGGTGCGGATCGACAACGATCATGGCTGAGGTGCGCCGCCTGCTGGCGCTGGCCGGGCTGACGGCGTTGGCGGGATGCTCCTTCGCGCCGGCCTATCACCCGCCCGCGACCGTCGCGCCCGTCGCCTACAAGGAGGCCGGCCCATGGCAGCCCGCCGCGCCGACCGATCTTTCGGCCGCTGGCGACTGGTGGACCCTGTTCGACGACCCGACGCTGAACGGCCTCGCCGCGAAGATCGCCACCGACAATCCGACGCTGGCCGGCGCGCTGGGCCGCTATGACGAGGCATCGGCCTATCTGGCCGAGGCGCGGTCCGGCCTGTTCCCGCATATCGGCCTCGAAACCGACGTCACCCGCAACCGCCAGTCCGACAATCGCCCGCTGCGCGGCTCCACCCAGCCGGACTATTATTCGGCGGACACGGCGGGTGCGGACATCGGCTACGAACTCGACCTGTGGGGCCGGGTGCGCAATTCGGTCGCCGCCGGCAAGGCCGAGGCACAGGCGAGCAGCGACGATCTCGCCGATCTCCGGCTGAGCCTACAGGCCAAGCTCGCCACCAGCTATTTCGCGCTGCGCGGTTACGATCGGCAGATCGACCTGCTGGAGAAGACGGTGGACGCCTTCTCCAAGGCCGATGCCATGACGCGCCGCCGTTTCGCCGGCGGCATCGCGACGGGCATCGAGACCGGCCAGTCCGGCGCCGAACTGGCCGAGGCGCAGGCCCAGCTGGAGGACGTGCGCAACGCCCGCGCGCTGACCGAGCACGCCATCGCCAGCCTGATCGGCACGCCCGCTCCCGATTTCTCGATCGCGCCCGCGCCGATCGATCTGGCGATCCCGAACGTGCCCGTCGGCCTCCCCTCCACCCTGCTCCAGCGGCGGCCCGACGTGGCGGCCGCCGAACGCCGGATGTACGCTGCCAACCGCGAGATCGGCGTAGCCAAGGCGGCCTTCTTCCCGTCCATCTCGTTGAGCGGACAGGGCGGCTTCCAGAATACCGGCCTGCCGAGCCTGTTCACCGCGCCGAACATCTTCTGGTCGGTAGGGCCGAGCGCGGTGCTCAACCTGTTCGACGGCGGGCGGCGGCGCGCCCAGGTGGCCGTCGCACGCGCCGGCTGGACGCAGGCGACCGCCGATTATCGCGGCCAGGGCTCAAGGCGTTCAGG
>BACX01000776.1 GCA_000333335.1 Sphingomonas-like bacterium B12
AGCGGGGCGCTTGCTGATCACCGCGAGCCACCATCAGCGGCATCATCAGCAATATCGCTGCAATTACGGCCTCTATTTCCGCGTCTGGGACCGGCTGTGCGGTACGGACAGCGGATTGGGCTGGTTCGACCGACAGGAAACCCGCTCGCCCTGAATGTCTTCAGGGGCGAACGGGTTTCGAGCCGTCAGGCGCGGGTCACTTGCAGTGGACCTCGCCCTTGTCGATCGAGCGGCCGAGCAGCGCGCCGCCACCGGCGCCCAGGATCGTGCCGAGCGCACCGCCGCCACCGAGGATCGCGCCGAGCACGCCACCGCCGATAGCGCCGACCACGGTGCCGGTCGTGCCGTCCGACCGCTTGCAGTAATAGCGGCCGTCATTGCCGCGATAGACCCGGTCGTCGCGGGTGATCACGCGATCATGGCCCTGCTCGTCGCGATAGTCGCGGCTGGGGTCGTAGCCCGGAGGCGCATCGCGATCCCAATAGCCGCCGCCACGCGGCGCGCCATTGTCGTAATAGCCGCCCGGAGGGGGCGGGGGCGGCGGACGGTCGTGATCGTAATAGCCACCGGGCGGCGGCGGAGGCGGGGGGGGCGGTCCGTAGCCGCGCGGGCCGTCATCCTCGTAGCAGCCGGCCAGCGGCAGCAGCATCGCGCAGGCCATCAAGGCCGTCATCGGGCGTCTCATGCGCATCGTCTCTCTCCCCTCGGGACCGCGGAAAAGCCGCGGCGACCGTGTCACAACGCCAGATGCGCGGTTTATCTCCCCTGAACCCCGCATTTCGTTGCGGTTCAGGAACGGCAGGCGTTCGACCACGCGCCCGATTGACAAGGTTTCCCGCTGGATGAATGTTTCGAGTGCGCTGCGGGGGCCGCGCTCGGGGGTTTGGTCCGTTCATGCGAAGTCTTTGGATTGCGGCGTGTTCGGCCGCACTGTCGCTCGTGCCTGGCACGGTGGCGCTCGCGCAGGCGCCGGCCTGTCGCGTCGATGTCTGGTTGGCGGATGGTCTCGAAACCAACAGTGACGGCGCCGTGCGGATCGATGCGCATAACAGGGCGCTGCGCGATCGCGATGGGCATCCGAGCATGCTAGCCGGCATGCTGACGCCGGCCGCGCAGCGCTCCGCCCTTACCGGGATGGACCTGCCGGGGCTGCTGGGGCAGGCGGGCTCGCTCATGGTGGTGCACGACGGGCCTGTCGATAACGTCGCCGTGCCGGCACCATGCGGCGGGTCGCTGATGATCCAGCATATCGTCTTCTCGCATAACCAGCTCAGCCGCACGGCATTGCAGGGCGTCTTCGTGTGGCGGCCCTATGGCGGCGCGCGACCGTTCATGACGCTGGTCTCCACGCCGCTGCCGCACTTCACCGTCGATGCCGATCCGGTGTCGGCCGATTCCGCGCTGCGCGGCGCGCTGGTCCGCAATCTCGAACAGTTCGCCGGCTACGCTGTCGCCGCTCGTCGATAAGTCGTTTTCAACAGGGGAGGAATGTCATGATCCGAGTTTTGGTGGCGTCGATCGCATCGATCGTCACGGCGGCGTCCGCTGGCGCGCAGACGCCGACCGTGCCCGCGCCCGCACCGACACCCGCCGCGGCGTGCGAGCTGCATGTCTGGCCGGCGGAGCGGTTCAACGCGCGTACCACCGGCTGGGGCGTCGGCTTCGGCCTGATCGGCGCGCTGGCCGATTCCGCAGGCCATGCCGATGGCGACGCTCAGCGCCGGACCAGCCTGTCCAGCGCGCTCGACAGCCCCGGCCAGACTGCGGCGCTCAACTCGCTCGCGCTCGCCGATCTGCTCAAGCAGCAGCCGGCGACCGTTGTCCTGCACGACGCGCCGCTGGAGCGGCATACCGTCAACGACATCAAGAGCCGCCGCGCGACGTCCAATTCGCCCTGTTATTCGGAGCTGATCGTCGCCGACGTCCTGTACCAGAAGGCGGCGGTGTACGGCCGGTCGCTCAAGACGCTGTTCATCTACCGGCAGTTCGGCGACGCGCCGGAGGCGAAGCGCGTCTACAAGAGCTGGGGCGGCAACGGCCTGAAGATATTCCCGCCCAAGCCGGGCGAGGATATCCAGGCCGCCAATGACGAGCTGGTCAGCGTATTCAAGGCCGATTTCGAGGAGTTCGCTCGCAACGAGGTTGCCGCGCAGACGGCCACGCACTGATCCGGCACGGGGCGGGAGCCGAACGGCCCCGCCCCGCGTTTCGGAGGGATGATCCACACGCTCACCGTGCTCACGCTCGATCTCGCGACCGCGATCGGCCTCTATTGGATCGCGGCCGGCATCGGGCTGTTCGCGGCGCCGGAGCGGATGCGGGCCATGGTGGAGGATCTCGATCGCTCTCCGGGCCTCGTTTACGCGATCGGCCTCGGCGTGTTCGCGATCGGCACCGCGATCCTGATCCCGCATCATGTCCTCTACGATCCGCTGAGCGTGATCGTCACCGTCCTCGCTGCGATCTTCGCCCTGGAAGGGCTGGTATTGATCGCTGCGCCGGGAATGATGATCGGCCTTGCCCGGCCCTTCCTCGCTCGTGCGCGGTTGTGGGCGATCGCGAGCGTCGTGCTGGGCGTGCTTATGCTGCTCGCAGGCCTGACCGGCCGCGCCGACGCGCTCCCGTGAGCGCGCCGACGCGAGGCATCACCAGCCGAGGGTGACGCCGGCCCGGCCGGCGGTCTGCCCGCCACGATTGAAGCCGGTCGCGACGCCGGCGTTGAACGCGACGTGGCGGCCGAGCATCGCGCCGACCTGGACGGCACCGGCACGTGCGCCGCCATAGGTGGCGACGTTGGCGGTGAGGTTGAAATGCGTGTCGGGCAGGAACACCGCGCCGCCCATCGCCACCGCGACGGCCGTGCCGGCATCCGCACGACGCTGCACCCGATCGATCCGCCCGTTCAGCGCATCGACGCGGGACGACAGCCCGTCGAGCCGGGAGGACAGGTTCGCGTCCGCCGCGATGCGCGCGCTGGTCTCGCTCGAGAGGTTCGCGGCCAGCGTGTTGTCGACCGTCGCCCGATCGGCCGCTTCGCTCTGGATCGCGGTGGCCAGCGCGCCGTCGGCATTCGCGCGGGCGGCCGCTTCGGTGATGACCGCTGTCGCCAGTTGCGTGTCTGCGGCGGCTCGTGCCGAGGCCTCGTCGTCGAGCTGTGCCTTGTTGACGGCATCCCCGGCGGCCGTTCCGGCGGCGAGGTTGGTCACCTTGCTGCCGTTCATGTCGATCCCCTGCGTCACCGCGATCTTCGGCGTCGTGAGGCCGGTCTCGTCCAGCCGCGTCGTCTCCGTATAGGTCGTGGTCGTCGTGAGGGTGAGCGGGCCCTTATAGGGGGTCGTCGTGTTGACGCCCACCGTCGCCGTTCCGGTGATGGTGCCCAATACGATCGCTCCTCCGTTCGTCGAGCCATGATAGGATCCGCTCAACGCGACGCTGTCACCGTTGATGATCGACGTCGGCGAAGACACGCCGTACGTGCCGGTCGCTTGCACGTTGCCGAGCGTGACCTGCTGTATCGATGATAGCAGATTGATCGAATCGAGCGAAAATCGGACATCCGAATATTGTTGATAATTTGCCCAATCGAGAGACGGCCTGGACAGATATCCGGCATCGAAAGGCTGATTCAGGTAAGATCCCGTATAGGATACGGTTCCGCTTATGGTCGCGCCGAATTGGGTGGGAATGGCGCCCGAGTAGTTCACGGCATATTGCCCGGTCACGATGGCCGTGTATTGCGGATCGGGCGGATAAGGCGAGACTGTCTGGGATAGGGTCGTTTGGGTACGAGTGCCGCTTGGTACGCAGCCATCGACGCCGACGATCACTGGATAAGAGCCATAGTTGCACCCCGTTTCGTTGGCGGTCGCCGTTTGTGTGAATGTCGTTTGCGCTTCGGTGGAAACCGCGAAGACGTAGGCCGTTATGGCGACGCACAAGCGGGCGCCGCGGACAAGAACTGTCTGCACTTTATATCCCCTGCCGATAAACGGAGCGCTCCCCAAAAGCGTCCGATGTCGGAAGTATTTCATCAGATTTTGTGATTCGGTAGTGGAATCGATCGGAGTCGAAACAAGAAGATTATTTGACGCGAGTTTCGTTTTGGATGTCGGATCATTGGTAATGATTTGGATGCCCGAGGCGCGCAACCGCTTCCTCCGCATTGACGCGCTCCCCGCCTTTGGGGTGTGTTTGACCGTGGTTGCGGACGGCGGCGGGGGCTTCCCACGAGTGGCCGCGTCCGCTATCCCGGCGCCATCCCCGGGGGGCCGCTGACGCGCGGCTGAGAGGTGGGCAGCAGCCCACGACCCGCTGAACCTGATCCGGCTCACACCGGCGTAGGGAGGGTCGAGCGGCAACCTCCGTTTCGCCCTTCCGCTAGGAAGAGGAAGCGAAACGATGGCCGATATTTCCGCCCGCACCGAACTCAAAGTCACGACTGGCCCGATCCGTGGTAGCCGCAAGGTCCACGTCGGCAGCCTGCGCGTCGCGATGCGCGAGATCGATCTGGAACCCTCGGCGGGCGAGCCGGCGGTGCGCGTCTACGACACGTCCGGCCCCTACTCCGATCCGGACGCGCGCATCGACATCATGGCGGGCCTGCCCGAACTGCGACGCGACTGGATCCGCGGGCGCGGCGATGTCGAGGAGGTCGACCAGCGCGAGGTCCGGCCCGAGGATAACGGCCAGCTCGGCCCCGATCGCTCGGGCGGCGTCCCCACCTTCCCGCAGGTGCGGGGCCGCGTGCTACGCGCGAAGCCGGGCATGAACGTAAGCCAGATGCACTATGCCCGGCGCGGCATCATCACGCCCGAGATGGAATATGTCGCGATCCGCGAGAATGTCGGCCGCGAGGCGCTGAAGGAGCAACTGGCGCGCGACGGGCAGGATTTCGGCGCCGCCATCCCCGATTTCGTGACGTCGGAGTTCGTCCGCGACGAGGTGGCGCGCGGCCGGGCGATCATCCCCAGCAACATCAACCACCCGGAAAGCGAGCCGATGGCGATCGGCCGCAACTTCCTCGTCAAGATCAATGCCAATATCGGCAATTCGGCGGTGGCGTCCGACGTCGCCACCGAGGTCGACAAGATGGTCTGGTCGATCCGCTGGGGCGCGGACACGGTGATGGACCTCTCCACCGGCCGCAACATCCACGACACGCGCGAATGGATCCTGCGCAACTCGCCCGTGCCGATCGGCACGGTGCCGATCTACCAGGCGCTGGAGAAGGTCGGCGGCATCGCCGA
>BACX01000775.1 GCA_000333335.1 Sphingomonas-like bacterium B12
CGGCGGCGGCTTCAACGCGCCGACCGCGCCGACCCGCACCTATCGCGGCGACTCCGCCTGGACCTACGAGGTCGGCACCAAATATGCCTCGCGCCTGCTGACCTTGTCCGGCGATGTCTTCTACAACGACTATCGCCACTATATCGGCCTCAACAGCGTCGCGCCGGCGGCAGGCGGCGGCCTCGTCACGGTCGATCTCAACGCCGGCCACGTCCACGGCTACGGCGCCGAGCTGGAGGCGCGGCTGCGCCCGACGAGCGCCTGGACCATCTCGGGCAGCCTGACCTACATGCACTCGCGCCTGATCGACAGTTCGGAATATACCGACGTCACCGGCCGCACGCTCTCCAGCGACCGCCTGACCTTCCAGCCCGACTGGACCTACAATCTGAGTACCGACTACGTCGTGAAGGTCGGCGGCGACGATACGGTGACGTTCAGCGCGGGCGTCTCAGGCAAGGGCAGCCGCCTCGCCGCGACGCTCAACCAGACGACGCCGACCATCCTGCGGCCCTATGCGCTGGTCAACGGTTCGATCACCTACCACACCGGCCCGTTCGAGTTCGCGGTGTTCGCCAACAACATCCTCAACAAGCATTATTTCGAAAGCTATATCGAGAAGACGACGCTGCAGCTCGCGGGCTTGCCCGCCTCCGATCTCGGCATCATCGGCGATCTGCGCCGCTACGGCGTGCGCGCCGGCTTCAGGTTCTGACGATGAGCGCGCCGACCATCGCGATCGAACGGAGGCCGCTACCGGGCGGCTTCCTCGACGATCTTAGCGCGCTCTTCGGCGGGCGTGTCCACACCGGCGAGGCGATGCGACTCCAGCACGGGCAGAGCGAGACGCATTTCGCACCGGCTCTGCCCGACGCGGTGGTCTTCGTGCGATCGACCGAGGAGGTGGTGGCACTGGTCAAGCTCTGCGCCGCCGCCGAGGTGCCGGTGGTGCCGTTCGGGGCGGGCACCTCGATCGAGGGTAACGCGCTGCCCATCGCGGGTGGGGTGAGCGTCGATCTCTCCGAGATGAATGCGATCCTGGCCGTCAATCAGGAGGATCTCGACTGCACCGTGCAGGCAGGTGTGCGGCGCGAGCAGCTCAACGAGCATCTGCGCGACATGGGGCTGTTCTTCCCGATCGATCCGGGCGCCAACGCCACGATCGGCGGCATGGCCTCGACCCGCGCATCGGGGACCAACGCGGTGCGCTACGGCACGATGCGCGAGGCGATCCTGAGCCTGCGCGTGGTGACGCCCGACGGCCGCGACATCCGGACCTCAAGGCGCGCGCGCAAGTCTGCGGCGGGCTACGACCTGACCCGCCTCTATGTCGGCTCCGAAGGCACGCTCGGCATCATCACCGAGATCACGTTGCGCCTCCACGGTATCCCCGAGGCGATCTCGGCGGCGGTCTGCCCGTTCGAGACGCTGGGTGGGGCGGTGGACACGGTGGTGCAGGCGATCCAGCTCGGCATCCCGCTGGCGCGCGTGGAAATCCTCGACGCGATGCAGATGATGGCGGTCAACCGCTGGTCGAAGCTCGATTATCCCGAGCTGACCACCCTGTTCTTCGAATTCCACGGCACGCCCGATCATGTCGCCGAGCAGGTGCGGCTGGTCGGCGAGCTGGCGGCGGCGAATGGCGGCGGCGACTTCCGCTGGTCGAACCGGCCCGAGGAAAGATCGAAGCTCTGGAAGGCGCGGCACGAGGCCTATTATGCGGCGGTGAACCTGCGCACCGGCGCGGTCGGCTGGGCGACCGACGTGTGCGTGCCGATCAGCCGTCTCGCCGAATGTATCGCCGAGACGCGGCGTGATCTCGACGGATCGGACATTCCGGCGACCATCCTCGGCCATGTCGGCGACGGCAACTTCCACGTCGTCTTTTCGATCGATCCCAACGCGCCGGCGGAGATGGAGGAGGTGGAGGCGATCAACCGCCGCCTGGTCGCCCGCGCGCTGGCGATGGACGGCACCTGCACCGGCGAGCACGGCATCGGTCTCGGCAAGCAGGCGGCTCTGGTCGACGAACTCGGCGATGCGGTCGACATGATGCGGATGATTAAGCGCGCGCTCGATCCCAAGGATCTGTTCAATCCGGGGAAAATATTCGCGCTGTAATCATGCTATCGGATAGGTTGATTGACCTGTCCGATAGGTATATCGATATCTCCATAAGATACGGAGAGGTGGGATGGAGATTCGGCAGGCCGAGGATTTCGGGGCGCGCAACCGGCATGTGGTGGTCTCGCCCGAGCTGACTATCCTGATCCGCCCCTTCGCGATCGACGCCGCTCCGCATCCGGAACGGCCGGTGGTGGTGGCTTGCGACGCCGCTCAGTCCAGCCTCCGCTTTGTCGAGGGCGATGCGATCGAAGCGCTTGCACGGGGCGACACCGGCTGTCGCGTGGTGATGCTGTTCGACGAGGCAGTGTTCCGCCGTCTCGCCACGCCGTTCCCGCGCGGCGGGAATGAGGATTTCCACCTTCCGGCCGAATTGCGCTCGATCCTGCGCGCGATGCTCGATTGCGATCTCCTTGGCGAACCCGGCGACCTCTATTGCGCGGCGAAGGCGGTGGAACTGCTGTGCGAGGCCACCCGCCTGCTACGTGATGGCGCGCTAATGCCGCTCGCCGCCGAGACGGTGCTGAGTCACGCCGACACCCAGCGCATCCTCGGCGCGCGGCGGCTGATCGAGGAGCGCTGGCACGAACGGCTGACGCTGGAGAGCATCGCTGGCGCCTGCGGCGTCAACCGCGAGAAGCTCCGTCGCGGCTTCCGCGCGCTCTTCTCCTGCTCGGTGGCGGAGGCGATTTCCGAACGGCGGCTGGGGCAGGCGAGCCAGATGCTGGTCGCGACGGACCTGCCGGTCTCCTCGATCGGCTACCGCAACGGATACCAGAACAATGCCAGCTTCAGCCGGGCGTTCGTGCGGCGCTTCGGCGTGACGCCGAGCGACTATCGCGCCGGCCGCATCGCGGCCTGAGGGGGACGGAAACCATGGAAACGGCGATGGACATGGCCGCGCGCCGCGCAGACGGCGGTTCGCTGGTGCAGCGCGCGATGGATGCGGTGAAGGATCATATTCGCGACCAGCATCTGCGCGTCGGCGATACGCTGCCTGGCGAGGGGCATTTCGCCTCGCAGCTCGGCGTCAGCCGCGCGGTGATGCGCGAGGCGTTCGGGGCGCTCGGCGCGCTCAAGCTGCTCGACGTCGGCAATGGCCGCAAGGCGAAGGTCGGCGCGCTCGACGGATCGGTGATGGCGGCCGCACTCGGCCACGGCATCACCACCGCGCAGATCAGCGTCGCCGACGTGTGGGACGTGCGCCGCACGATCGAGATGCGCACCGTCGTGCTCGCCGCGCAGCACCGCACCGGTGACGAGGCGGCGGAGATCGTCGCGCTGGCCGAGGCGATGGCGGCAGATGCCGACGACCTCGCCGCCAAGACCCGCCACGACATCGCCTTCCACGAGGCGATCGCGCGGGCCTCGCGCAACTCGCTGTTCGTGCAGATCGTCTCCGCGTTCGGGCCGCTGAATGGAGGTGGCCGTTCCCGCCGCCTGGGGCACGCCCGTGAC
>BACX01000774.1 GCA_000333335.1 Sphingomonas-like bacterium B12
GCTCTTGAGCCGGTGCCGCGCAGCAGCTCGGAACGGGCATCGCGGCCGTCGAAGGCGGTGTAGGTGCCGTAATATTTCACCTCGCCATCGTCCTCGACGAAGCGGCACAGGCGCAGATCCTCGATGCCCTGCCGCTGGCTGTCGGTGACGGGGAAGAGCACCGTCTCGGACACGTCCTCGCTGCTGTCGCAGACGATGCAGGTCGATCCGTCGCCATTGACCTTCTCGATGCGTGGCGAGACCGCCTGCGGGCTGGCATCGTCCAGCGCGAAACCGTCTTTCTCGGACCATCGGCCGGTGCGGAAGGTGACGGACGAGATATGACCCTCGCCGATGCCGCGCAGCGACATCAGGAAGCGGACCGTGCCCGATCCGTCGTCCTCATATTCCGGGTGAACGACCATGCTGGGATTGAACAGGGCGGCTGCCTCGAAACTGTATTCCTCGCTGAAATAGGCGCCGATGACGAGCCGCCCTTTGTCGGAAGCCTCGTCGCAGATCGGCAGCTGCTCGCGTATCTCGTCGTAGCGGCGCAGCAGCGTCTCCTCGATATTGCGATGGCGCCCGCCGAGCGCGTCCAGTGCCATCGCGCACTTGCGCCCGATATCCTCCTCGCCGAGCGCCAGGATGCGCTCGACGATCTGGCGCGTACGGGGATGCTCGTCGTCGCGGAAAGGATCGGGGTAGGAGGGCGAGAAGGGGCGGATCACGGTGCGCGACGGGTCCGGCCGGACATGCAGGCGGCTGTGGTGGAACAGGCTTCGGCTCATGGCGGGCATCCCTTCGTTACGCAGCCGAGACGCGGGCGGCGGGGCAAGGTTCCATCAACACGGAGTGCCGCGCGGCAAAGTCTGAGCGATTGCCGGGTCACGTCCGTCTTCTATCTGGAAAGGCGAGGATAAAGTCAGGAGACGGGCATGGGCGAGGCGCTGGCGACGGTGGCCGAAGGCAGGCTGAAGGGCGTGAACGAGGGCGGCGTGAGGCGCTTCCTGGGCGTGCCTTATGCGGCCTCGCCCTTGGGCGAGCGCCGTTTCGCCGCGCCGCAGCCCTATCCGGCGTGGGAAGGCGTTCGCGACGTATCCCGGCCGGGGCCGACCGCGCCGCAAGCGAAGACGCCGGCCTTTCCGGGGCTCGGCATCGTTCCGCTGGTCGGGGCCGGCTGGCGCGAGGGTGACGACTTCCTCCAGTGCAACATCTGGGCGCCCGAGGATGCGAAGGCTGCGCCGGTCATGGTGTTCATCCACGGCGGCGCCTTCGTCGGCGGCAGCAACGACGCGCCGGTGACCGACGGCACTGCCTTCGCGCGATCGGGCGTGGTGCTGGTCTCGATCAACTATCGCCTCGGTATCGAGGGCTGGCTGGTCCTGCCGGGCGCTCCGACCAATCTGGGCCTGCGCGACCAGATCGCGGCGCTGCGCTGGGTGCAGGACAATATCGCGGCGTTCGGCGGCGATCCCGCCAACGTCACGGTGTTCGGAGAATCCGCCGGCGCGATGTCGATCGGCTGCCTGATCACCTCGCCGCTCGCCAAGGGCCTGTTCCGCCGCGCGATCGTCGAAAGCGGGCATGGATCGATGGTGCGGCCGATCGCGGTGGCGCGGCGGGTCACCGCGAAGCTCGCGAAACTCGCTGGGGTGACGCCCGACGTCGAAGGGTTCGCCACGCTCTCTCCCACGCAATGGATCCCGCACCAGCAAAAGGTGCAGCTTCCGACCACGCGGATCGATCTGTGCGACGGGCAGGGGCGCGAGCCGGCTTATGGCCTGTCCCGCTTCCTGCCCGTGTTCGGCGACGATGTGCTGCCCGAGCACCCGCTCGACGCGCTCGCCAATGGGACGGGGGCCGAGGTCGAGCTGCTGATCGGCACCAATGCCGAGGAGATGAACCTCTATTTCGTGCCGACCGGCGTGCGGGCCAGGATCGGGAGCCTGCTCGCCTGGTTCATCCTGCGCGGCAAGGTGCCGAAGGCGCGCGCGATCCTGAAGGCCTACGGAATGGGCAAACGCAAGGCCGGCCATGCCTTCACCGAGGCGCTGAGCGATCTGGTCTTCCGTCAGCCGGCGCGGGCGTTCGCGGCCGCGCATCGGGGGAGGGCGCATTTCTACGAACTTGGCTGGCGCTCGCCCATTTTCGGCGGCGAACTCGGCGCCTGCCACGCGATCGAGCTGCCCTTCGTGTTCGACACGATCGCCTGCTGCACGGGGGAGGAAGGCTTCGTCGGCCCGAACCCACCGGTGGATCTGGCGAAGCGCATCCACGCCATCTGGGTCGGTTTCGCCCGCGATGGTGGACTGGACTGGCCGGAATACAGCGCGGACAAACCGTGGGTCCGCCGGCTGGAGCAGGACGAGGCGGCAACCGAGGCGCCCCTGCCCGCCGTGCCTTTTTGCTCCTGAGCCGATCGGCTAAACGCGCGTGCGGATTTGCACAAACGTCCACCTTTCAGATAGGAAACCTGTCTGATAGCTTTTCCCTCAAGCCGGGAAAACCCGGCGGCATGAGAGGGGATTTCTGATGGTGCGTTTCGCAACCCTGCTGGCGGGCTCGATATTGGCGGCGGGCTGGGCGACCGGCGCGGTCGCCGCCGCGCAGGACACGCCGGTTCCGGGCGCCACACCAGCAGCCGAGGCGGCCGCCACCGGCGATATCGTGGTCACCGCCCGCAAGCGCGCCGAGACGTTGCTGGACGTGCCGGTCGCGGTCACCGCCATTTCGGGCGACACGCTGATCAAGCGCAACATCAATTCGGTGCGCGAGGCGGCGTCGCTGTCGCCGGGCCTCAACATCAGCTCGGATGGCGCGGGCCGCGCCTTCGTCTCGATCCGCGGCGTCGGTGTGACGCTGGTGCAGACGGTGCAGCCCGGCGTCGGCCTGTTCATCGACGGCATCTATCGCCCCAACACCGCCTATCTGAACAACCCGCTGCTCGACGTCGAGCGGATCGAGGTGCTGCGCGGGCCGCAGGGTACGCTCTACGGCAAGAACACGCTGGGCGGCGCGATCAACGTCATCACCCGCCAGCCGGGCAACGATTTCGAGGCGGCGGGCCAGGCGAGCTATGCCGGGCCGGACGACAGCTGGCTGATCTCCGGCTCGGTCTCCGGCCCGGTGATCAAGGACAAGCTGCAGGTCCGCGTCGCCGCCTCGCACCGCGAGCAGGACGGCTTCATCAGGAACAGCACGATCGGCGGCGATTCCAACCGCTTCCAGACGACATCGGTCAACACGACCGTCCGCGCCGAGCCGACCGAGAACGTTACCGTCACGCTCAACGGCTATTACGATTACATCGTCGGCACCAACGTGCCCTATGCCTGGGTGACGGGGCCGACCGATTATTCGCGGCTCAACAATTTCAACACGCTGGGCATCACCAACTACCGCTATTACGGCGTGAACGCGAAGATCGAGACGCCGATCGACGCGATCAACACCAAGGTGACGCTGATCGGGGCCTATGACGGCCGCACCAGCAATGCGCCCGATACCGACGGCGATTTCGGCCCGCTCGACGCGGTGCGCCAGGCGGGCCGCGACCGGCTCGGTACCAAGACGGTCGAGCTGCGCTTCGACACCAAGGCGAGCGACACGATCTCGACCTTGTTCGGCCTTTTCTACAGCCACGAGACGCTGGCGACCGACGGCTTCACCAAACATCAGATCCTGGGCGTCACCAGCAATTCGACCGATCGCCGCGTCGGCGACACCTATGCCGCCTTCGGTACGGTCTTCTGGAAGCCCCAGCGCGCCTGGGAAGTGGCGCTCGGCCTGCGCTACGACCATGAGAACCGCACCGCGACGGGTAGCCTGTACC
>BACX01000773.1 GCA_000333335.1 Sphingomonas-like bacterium B12
AGCGGCTCTGGCTGCTCGAGAACCAGAACCCCAACGGCTACCAGA
Organism: Sphingomonas-like bacterium B12; assembly: GCA_000333335.1. Classification (GTDB taxonomy): domain Bacteria; phylum Pseudomonadota; class Alphaproteobacteria; order Sphingomonadales; family Sphingomonadaceae; genus Solisphingomonas. The sequence continues at coordinate 46 of BACX01000773.1, forward strand.
AGGGCTTCGCCCGCCTGAACGCCTCGATCCGCCTGCACGAGGCGGACGATCGCTGGGAGTTCGCCTTCATCGGCCGCAACCTGACCAACAAATATTATGCGGTGGCGGGTTCGGAAAAGGCGTTCGGCACGCCGGACGAGATCGCGGTGACGATCGGCCGCCCGCGCGAGCTGGTGCTCCAGGGCACCTACAAGTTCTGATGCCGGTGAAGGCACCCGCCGGCGCCCAGCGACGTGCCGGTGGGTGCCTGTGCGGGGCCGTGCGCTACACGATGGTGTGGCCGCCGCTCGATCTCGTCACCTGCAGTTGCCGGCATTGCCAGAAGCAATCCGGAGGCGCGCTCTCGGTCGTCGCGATCGTCGGGCGCGACATGCTGGAGGTCGAGGGCGACCTCGCCACCTACGACGACATCGGCAATAGCGGGCAGGACGTCTGGCGGCGCTTCTGCCCGTCCTGCGGATCGCCGATCCTCACCGATACGCCGACGGCGACCGAGGCGGGCGTGCGCTTCGTCAAGGCGGGCACGCTCGACGACACGACCGACCTGCAGCCCTCCAGCCATTACTGGACCGAACGCGCCCAGACCTGGGTGCTCTTCTCCCCCGCCGACCGCATCGCCCTGCGCGAGGAGATGCCGGTGATCCCCGGCAAGGACGATACATGCCGACAATAGATTATCGCGCGCCGCTGAAGGCGCTGGTCGCGGTGCGCGGCCACCCCTTCGATCGCAACGCCTTCGCGGCCTTGTTCGACGGCATGGAGGGCATCTCCGCCACGATGGTGGACCAGCCCGCCGCCGCGCACCTGATGAACCCGGACGGGATGGCGCCGTTCGACGTGCTCGTCCTCTACGACATGCCCGGCCTCGATTTCGCGGCCGAGACCGACAAGCCCGGCTATGTCGATCCGGGCGAGGCATTCCGCACCGGCTTCACCGCGCTGCTGGAGCAGGGCAAGGGCATCGTCGCGCTGCATCACGCGCTCGCCGGCTGGCCGGCCTGGCCCGCTTATGCCGACGCGCTCGGCGGCAGCTTCCTCTACCGCCCCGGCCCGCTGCGCGGCCGCGACCGGCCCGATTCCGGCTACCGCCACCAGGTAGAATACACCGCCGAGGTGGTCGCGCCCGATCATCCAGTGATGGCCGGCATTCCCACGACCTTCGCGATGACGGACGAAGCCTATCTCGGCGAGGTGTTCGAGGACGAGGTGACGCCCCTGCTCCGCTCCAGCCACACCTTCACGCGCGACGGCTTCTATTCGGCCACCGCCGCGATGGAAGGCCGCATGTTCAGCAACGAGGGCTGGAGCCACGAGGACGGATCGAACCTGATCGGCTGGACGAAGCGTGCCGGCAACAGCCCGCTCGTCTACCTCCAGCCCGGCGACGACCAGATCACCTACGACAATCCGGTCTACCGGCGGCTGGTGGAGAATGCGATCCGCTGGGTCGTTTCGCCCGAAGCCCGCGCCTGACCGCGAGGAGACGCCCATGACGACCACCAACCGCCGCTTCACCCTCGTCCGCCGCCCGTCGGGCCTGCCCACCGCCGCCGACTTCGCGCACGACACGCAGCCGGTGCCGGAGCCGCGCGACGGCGAGGTTCTGATCCGCAACCGCTACGCCTCGCTCGATCCCGCGATGCGCGGCTGGCTGGACGATCGCCCCTCCTACATGCCGCCGGTGCCGCTCGGCGCCCCCGTCCGTGCCTCGACGATCGGCGAGGTTGCGGCGTCCGCCAATCCGGATTTCGCGCCCGGCGACTGGGTGCTCGGCCTCAACGGCATCGAGGAATATTCGATCGCTAGGCCCGGCGGCTTCACGATGAAGATCGACGCGAAGGCGGTGCCGTCGGTCACCAACTATCTCTCGGTGCTCGGCGCGGTCGGCCTCACCGCCTATTTCGGGCTGCTCGACGTCGGCAAGCCCAAGGCGGGCGAGACGGTGCTGGTGACGGGCGCGGCCGGCGCGGTCGGTTCGCTGGTCGGCCAGATCGCCAAGATCCAGGGATGCCGCGCCATCGGCATCGCCGGCGGGCCGGACAAATGCGCGCGCCTCACCCGCGATTACGGCTTCGATGCGGCGATCGACATCGC
>BACX01000772.1 GCA_000333335.1 Sphingomonas-like bacterium B12
AATAGGCGATGGTGCGATCCAGCCCCTCTGACAGCCCGATCTGCGGCTCCAGCCGAGCAGCGCGATGGCGCGCTGGATGTCCGGCAGGCGGCGCGACGGATCGTGGATCGGCAGGTCGCGGTGCACGATGGCGGACGCGCTGCCGGTGGCGGCGAGCACCGCACGGGCGATGTCGATCACCCGCATCTCGACCGGGTTGCCGATGTTGACCGGCACGTCCGCCGGCACATGGGATCGCATCAGGCGGACGATGCCCTCCACCGTGTCCTCGACATAGCAGAGCGAGCGGGTGTGGGTACCGTCGCCATAGACGGTGACGTCGGTGCCGGTCAGCGCCTGGGTGACGAAGTTGGAGATAAGGCGGCCGTCGTCCATCCGCATCTTCGGGCCGTAGGTGTTGAACAGCCGCGCGATCTTGGCGTCGACGCCATGCTGCTCCGCATAGGCATGGACCAGCGATTCCGCGTAGCGCTTGCCCTCGTCGTAGCAGGCGCGCGGGCCGATCGTGTGGACGTTGCCGGTATAGGCCTCGACCTGCGGATGCACCTCCGGATCGCCGTAGATCTCCGAGGTGGAGGCGTGGAACACGCGCGCCCCGTCGCGGATCGCGCGATCCAGCACATTGCGCGTGCCGTCCGAACAGGTGCGCATCGTCGCGACCATGTCCGCCTGATAATGCGGTGGAGAGGCCGGGCAGGCGAGATTGTAGATCTCGTCGAACTTCGGCAGGTCCATCAGGATCGGATCGCACACGTCGCGCTCGATCACCGTGAACCGCTCGCCATGTGGCATGGAGCGGACGTTCTCCGCCATGCCGGTGGAGAAATTGTCGAGGCACACCACCCGGTGGCCTTCGCGCAGAAGTCGTTCGCACAGATGAGACCCGACGAACCCTGCGCCCCCTGTGACCAGTATCTGCAACGCCTTACTCCTCATGTTACGAATCCTGTCCCGGCTTGGCCTTCTTGATCGACGGCCGGAACGACCAGGCGACGATCAGGACTCCCAAGAGCAAGCCGAGGCCCAGGAAGATCCACTGCTGATAGGTTTCCCACCACGGCGGCGGGGGCGGCGGGCCGATCAGGGGGGTCAGCCGGTCGTGCGCGGTGGAGAGCGGCGTGACCGATCCATCCCCCGCGACGAAGGCGACATCACCCTGATCGAGCCAAAGCGTCGCCGGCACCGGTCCCTGCGCGGCCGGGCGCACCCACAGGATCGGGCGGCCATTGGCGTCGAGCAGCTGCGCGAGCGTCTGCGTGCCGGCATCGGGCAGGTCGATGTCCGCCTGCCCCTTGTCTGCCGCGAGCGTGATGCGGCCATTGGCGAGGCCGAGCTTGGGCGTGGTGCCGGGCGGCGGCGTCGCGCCGATGTAGAGGACGGGGCCATCCGCCGGGATGGTG
>BACX01000771.1 GCA_000333335.1 Sphingomonas-like bacterium B12
CAATTTCGGCCTGGGGCTCGCCTATCTTTCCGGCACCAACGACGACGAGGGCACCCAGAACAGCGTCGATTCCGATCAGTATGAACTCAGCGCCTACTGGCGGGGCGACTGGGGCGGCCTGCACGCCTGGGCACGCGGTTCGGCGGCGACGATCGACTTCAAGAGCCATCGCCGCTTCGAGGGGATGGACGGCACCACGCAGGTCATCCGCTCGGCCGACGGCAAGTGGAACGGCAAGCTGTTCTCGGGTTCCGGCGGCCTGTCCTACACGCTGCAGCTCGGCGCTTTCTCGATCCGGCCGCAGGGTTCGATCGATTATTACCACCTGCACGAGAAGGGCTATACCGAGGATGGCGGCGGCGTCGGCATGGACCTGATCGTCGACGGCCGCACCAGCGACGAATTCGCCGCCAACGGCACCGTCGCGCTCGGCTATAAATTCTTCGACGAGCTGGCGAACGATGGCGGCTTTCTGCGCGCCGAGATCGAGGGCGGCCGCCGCCAGCTGATCAGCAGCAGGCTCGGCGACACCGTGGCGCATTTCGCCGGCGGCGAGGACTTCACCCTCATCGCCGACGATCGCACCAGCGGCTGGACCGGCGCCTTCCGCCTGAAGGGCGGCAACAGCGCCTATGTGATCAGCGGCGAGTTCGACGCGGAGCAGCAGCAGGACCATGTCTCGGTCGCGCTGCGCGCCGGATTGCAGGTCGGCTTCTGACGCGAAAGCGCCGCCGGGAGAGGATCCCGGCGGCGCATCGCTGGCGACGGGATCACTCAGGGCTGCGGGGTGGATGCGGTACCGTGCGCCGATCCGCTGGCCGACCCGTTCGCCGATCCCGAAACGCTCGTCCCGCTCACCGTGCCGGCGAGCGAGCTGGCCGCATTGCTCGCCTGGTCGCGGGTGCCGGTAAGCGTCGATCCGGCGCGGTTGCGGGCGTTGCCTGCCGCCGACGTGGCGCGGTCGCGGACATTATTGGTGGTCGCAGTGGCGCGGTCACGCGCGCCGTTGGCCGTGGCGGTGGCACGGTCTCGCACGCCATTGGCCGTGGCGGTGCCGCGATCGCGCACCGCGCCGACCGTGGAGGTCGCCCGGTCGCGCGCATTGCCCACGGCCGAGGTCGCACCGTCGCGCACCGTGCCGGCGGTCTGGCTCAGCTGATCGGTGCCGATCGTGTTGGCGTTGACGCCGACGCTCTTGTCGATGCTGCCGCTGCCGGCGAGCGAGCCGTTGCCGCCCACGGTATTGCCGGCAGGGCCGGTCACGCCGGCGGCGCTGTCCACCGCGCCCGAAACCGTGCCGGCGAGGCCCGCATTGGCGCTCGCATTACCGGACTTCGCATCCACCGACTTGGTCGCGTTCACGGCACCCGAGCCGGTGACGCTGTGGCTGAGGCTGCCGGTCGCCGATCCCAGCGAGCCGGCCCCGCCGGTGACCGAGTTCGCGCCGGACATGGTGCCGGACACCGCACCGTTGAGACCGCCAAGCCCGCCGGTCACGCCGCCCACGGCACCGCCGAGGCCGCCGCCATGACCGCCCAGCAGCTGCGCGCTCGCCGGCTCCGTCGCGAGGCCGGCCAGCGCCGCCGCGACGAGCAGGCGGGTCCGGATATCGTTACGCTTGGTCATCATGCTCTCCATGTCTCGCCGGACGATCCGCCCGGCCTGCAAGGAGAGGAACGACGCCTCTTCCGGGTTTAATCCCGGCAGGCCGATTATTTTATCCCGACCGCTTTCGGAGGGGTCGCGCAGTCGCCGCAGACGATCCCGCGACCGACCTTCTTGCCCGGCTTCGCCTCGCCCGCCAGCATCGCGACGGCGTCTCCACGATCGAGCTTCGCGAGGCTTGCCGCGACCAGCGGCGCCGCGAAGGAAGTGCCGCGCAGCGCCTCCCACTTGCCGCCCGGCACCGCGCCCGCCATGTCCGCGCCGGGTGCCGCGAAATCGAGATGCGTCGGCCTGCCCGCCTCGATCAGCGCGCGCCCCTTCGCATCCACCCCCGTCACCGAGACCACCCCCGGATAGGAAGCCGGATATTGCGGCGGTGCCGCCGGCCCATCATTGCCGACCGCCGCGACGATCAGCACGCCCTTCGTCTGCGCCGCCTTCACGGCGGCGGCCAGTAAAGGGTTGGGCGGCCCCACCAGGCTCATGTTGACGACCTTCACGCCGCGCACCGTGAGCCAGCCGAGCGCGCGCGCGATCGCCTCGGCCGATCCGTTCGCCTCCGATCCGCCATAGATGTCGGCGGCGAGCAGCCGGCCGCCCGGCAGCACGCCGCGAAAGGCGCCCGCCTGCCCGACCATCAGCGAGGCGACGGCGGTGCCGTGGCCGCTCGGCTTCACCGCACCGGCGAAGCCGCGCTGCTCGATCGCGGCACCGGCGAAGGCGGGGTGCGCGCCGACGCCGCCGTCGATCAGCCCCATGAGGGCACCGCCCGCACGCCCCTCCGCCGCCCTGCCACCGCCAGGCTCCAGCGCGGCGAAGGCCGGCTCGTAGATGTGGTTGAGCGCATAGTCGCCCTGGGGCAGCCGCCCGATCGCCTTGCGCGCGGGCACGCCTTTGGGGGGAGCCAGCACGACCAACGGCAGGTCCGGCCCCTCCACCGTCTCGCGCCGGAGCACCGTGAAGCCCGCCGCCTTCGCCGCCGCCAGATCGGCATCGGAGGGCGCGGTCGCGACGATCTCGTCGCGGCGGATCGGGTTGCCGTCATCATCGATGTCGAGCGCCGGTCGATTGTCGTGCACCAGGTCGCGCAGCCGCTGGCGACGCAGCGAAAGGAGATCGGTCGGGTTCAGATCGCGCGCGATGCCACCGACGAAATCGAGGCCGCCCTGCACGCCACCCAACACCGTCGGCTGGCTGCCCTGCTGGCCGAGAAGGCCACCGGTCAACCCGCCGAGCGGCGCGCCCATGCCACCGCCTCCGCCGCCCAGCGCAGGCAGCAGCTGCGCCATCGCCGGCATCGCCAGCCCGGTCGCCACCACCGCCATCGTCCACCCACGCCGCATCGCTCTTTCCTTTTTCCGTCGTCCGGTGGATGAAACGTCCGCACGCCGTCGTTTCATCCCCATGCCGGAGAAACAAGCCCTTGGACGAGTTCGAAACCGCGCTGGCGGCGTTGCTTCCACGCCTGCGCCGCTTCGCGCACGGGCTGGCGCGCGACCCGGCCGATGCGGACGACCTGACGCAGCAGACGGCCGAGCGTGCGCTCAAATCGCGCGGCCAGTGGCAGGAAGGCACCAGCCTCGACGCCTGGGCCTACCGGATCATGCGCAACCTGTGGATCGACACCGCGCGCAGCCGCCAGCGCCGCGGCAAGGTGCTGGCGCCGGAGGAGCTGGGCGAGACGGTCGGCGTCCCCGGCGAGGCGGAGGGCCGGGCGGAACTGCATTTCCTGATGCGCGCGATGGATCGCCTGCCCGACGAGCAGCGCGAGGCGGTGGCGCTGGTGATGATCGATGGGCTGGCCTATGCCGAGGCGGCCCAATTGCTGGAGATACCGATGGGCACGCTGACCAGCCGTCTGGTGCGTGGCCGTCAGGCGCTGGCCGCCATGCTGGGAGACTGACCGATGGATGAAACGCGGATCATCGCCTGGATCGATGGCGAACTGCCGCCCGAGGAGGCGGCCGAAGTGGAGGCAGCCGTCGCGGCCGATCCGGTGCTCGCCGCGATCGCCGCGCGCCATCGCAAGATCCGTGCGCGCTTCGCGGCGGCGTTCACTCCGCTGCTGAAGGAGCCTGTGGCGATGCCGAATCGCCGCTCCGCCCGCATCGTCTCGCTGGCGGCGGTGCGCGAGGAGCGCGCGGCACCTCCTCCTCCCCGGCCCGCCCCGCGCTGGCGGAGCTGGGCCTGGCCGTCCGCCGTCGCGGCGAGCCTGCTGGTCGGCGTGATCGTCGGCCACGGCCAGCAGGCGACCGGTGTCGCCGATCGCGGCGGCGCGCTGGCCTTGTCCGCCCCGATCGCGCAGGCGCTCGACACCCAAAGCTCTGGCCAACTCGCCCCGGTCAGCGTCGCGGTCAGCTTCAAGGATCATGACGGCCGCTACTGCCGCGGTTTCGTCGCGCAATATATCGGAGGGGTGGCCTGCAAGGAGGCGAGCGGATGGCAGCTCCGCTATGCCCGCGCCGGTGGACCCGCAGAAGGGCGACTACCGCCAGGGGGCGGC
>BACX01000770.1 GCA_000333335.1 Sphingomonas-like bacterium B12
GTCGATCGAGGCGTCGCCGAAATCGGCCAGTCGCGATAGATGAAGTGGATCTTGTGATCTTCAGCCAGCAGCCGGCGAAGCTCGGGATGCAGCTTATGGCAGTAAGGACACTGATAGTCGGAAAAAACAACCATCGTCACAGTCGCGTCTTTCGGCGTGATCTGGGGGGCTACGGTATCGCGCTCCATTTCCGCCATGCCCGATGGAACGGCGGCGGCGGCAACCTGCACGATGGTCGGCGCGCGGAGCGTCAGCGACAGCGCCGCGCCAAAGCCTACGGCAGCGAGCAGCCCGATCATAAGGCGTCCTGCGAGGTTCAGGCGATGCCGCATCGAGACGATCTGTCCATCTTCAACTGCAATCTGTAGATTACATATCTTCTGTATATGACACCGCAGTATGTTCGGCCACAGGAAGTTTCACCGGGAAGGCGCCATGCGTGTCTTCCACGCGCGAGTTCCACGCGCGAGGGCGGCGGCGGTCGCTCGTTCCTGCATATCCTGATCCATTGTCTCAGCCCGTTAGCGGGCTAGGCGGCCGGGCCGACCCGCGCAAAGGTCGCGGCGGTGCCGCCGCGCGAGAAGCGGTCGTCACCCAGCCTTTTGGGAACGGTGACAGTGCCTGCGAAGCTGTCGAGCAGGCCGCTCACCAGTGCGATACGGGCATGGTCGATCCGGTAGAAGACGAGCTTGGCCTCGCGCCGGGTCAGCACCAGCCCTGCCTTGCGAAGCACACCGAGCTGCTGGGACAGCGCCGGCTGGCCGACGCCGGTCTGGGTTTCGATCTCGCCGACCGATCGCTCGCCCGCAATCAGGCTGGTCAGGAGCGAGAGGCGCACACCATGGCCCAGCACGCGAAGCAGTTCGGCGGTTTCCTCCAAGTCGGCCGGCGCGGTCATCGGGTCGCTCCATCCGGGATCGGGTCGTAGAACCATCCCGATGCATCCTTAGCCGCCAGCACCGACTCGACGGTCTGCGCCGGCACGCGCAGCAGGTCGGACCCTGGATGCCAGCCTTCGGGCGCCAACGCATCACCGCCATGCACCCGCTGGAGCGCGGCGACCATGCGCAGCATCTCATCGATCGAACGACCGACGCTCGCCGGATAGCAGGTGGTGGCGCGCATCACGCCCTCGGGATCGAGAAAATAGGTGGCACGCACCGACGAGGCGTCCGCGTCGTCCGGGCCAACCATCCCATAGGCCCGGCCGATCTCCAGCGTCGGATCCTCGATGATCGGGAAGTCGATCACGACGTCGAATCTGTCGCGGATCGCCCGGATCCAGGCGAGGTGCGAGAACAGGCTGTCGACGGACAGCGCCATCAACGCGCAGTCGAGCGCCTCGAAGGCCTTGGCCGCTTTCGCGATCGCGACGAACTCACTGGTGCAGACGGGCGTGAAGTCCGCCGGATGCGAGAAGAGGATCAGCCAGCGGCCGCGAAAGTCCGACAGGCGGACCACGCCCTGGGTGCTTCTCGCGGTGAATTCCGGGGCCTTCTGTCCGAGGCGAAGGGGCGCGCAGCCCGCATAGGCTTCCCCGGTCTTGGGTTGGTCACTCATCGGCCCCTGTCTCGCATGTCCGAATCCTTGACGCAATTCGGATACACACTTAATGGAACATCGTAACTGAGAAATTGTTGAGAGGCTGATATGCTGGCTTCCACCGCCCCCAAAGACGGCGCGCTCGTCCGCGCTGCATCCATCGTGACCGCTAGCGTCGCGCAGCCGGACGCGCGTCCGGTGGTGCGCAGCTTCTTCGATGATGCGAGCTTTACCGCGACGCACGTCGTCCACGATCCGAAGACACGCAGCGCCGCGATCATCGACTCGGTGCTCGATTTCGATCAGGCGTCGGGGCGGACCTCCCGGACCTCGGCTGACGCGATCATTGCCTATGTCGAGGCCGAAGGGCTGACGGTCGTCTGGCATCTCGAGACCCACGCCCATGCCGACCATCTGTCGGCCGCCCCCTATCTCCAGCAGCGGCTCGGCGGCCAGCTCGCGATCGGGCGCGCGATCACGACCGTGCAGGACGTTTTCGGCAAGATCTTCAATGAGGGCACGGAGTTCGAACGCGACGGCTCGCAGTTCGATCGGCTGTTCGACGACGGCGACAGCTTCGAAATCGGCGCGCTGAAAGCGGCCGTCCTTCATGTGCCCGGCCATACGCCGGCCGACCTCGCTTATGTGATCGGCGACGCCGTCTTCTGCGGCGATACCCTGTTCATGCCGGACTATGGCACGGCGCGCGCCGATTTTCCGGGTGGCGATGCGGCCTACCTCTTCCGATCGATCCGGCGCCTGCTCTCGCTGCCGCGCGAGTCGCGAGTCTTCCTGTGCCATGATTACAAGGCACCGGGCCGCGACACCTATGTGTGGGAGACGACGATCGGCGCCGAGAGCGACGCCAACGTCCATGTTCATGCCGGGATCGACGAGGCCCGCTTCGTCGCGATGCGAACGGCGCGCGATGCGACGCTGAGCATGCCCAAGCTGATCCTGCCCGCGATCCAGGTGAACATGCGCGGAGGCCATATGCCGCCCGCCGAAGAGAATGGCACCCGCTACCTCAAGATCCCGCTGGACCTGCTGTGACGGGCTGGTCGGACGCCATGCCGCTCGCCGGCTTTGCGGGTGGGCTGATGATCGGCCTCGCCGCTGCGATCATGTTGCTGGGCGCCGGTCGCATCGCGGGCGTCAGCGGCCTCGCTGCCCGGACTGTCGGCCTTGGGAGCGGCGCGCCCTGGGCCGTCGCTGCCGCCTTCATCCTCGGTTTGCCGCTTGGTGCTGCGATCGTGTCGTGGTTCGCAGGCGGCGTTGTCGTCCGCTTCCCGATTTCGCTTCTGGCTCTGATCCTGGGTGGCCTGCTCGTCGGCTTCGGCACGCGGCTCGGCAGCGGCTGCACCAGCGGGCATGGCGTATGTGGCCTCTCGCGCCTGTCGCCCCGCTCGATCATCGCCACGACGGGCTTCATGGCGGCCGGCTTCGCGACCGTGGCGGCACTCCGCATCGTCGGGGTGGGGCTATGAAGCGCGCAGGTCCGATTGCACTCGTCGCCGGGTTGCTGTTCGGCGCCGGGCTTGCCGTCTCGGGCATGGCCGACCCTGCGCGGGTGTGCGCGTTCCTCGACGTTCTGGGCCACTGGGATCCGACACTCGCCTTCGTGATGGCCGGGGCGATGCTGCCGATGGCGGTGGCGTGGCGCATCCGGGCGCGGATGCCGGCGCCGATCACGGGCGACACCTTTCACGCACCGGACACCCGCCCGATCACGGCCAGCCTCGTCGTCGGCGCCCTGTTGTTCGGCATCGGCTGGGGCCTGTCGGGCCTCTGCCCCGGCCCGGCGATCGCCGACATCGCGCTCGCCCCGGTCGAGGTCATTCCCTTCCTGTTCGCAATGGTGGTCGGCTTTGCCGTTCATCACCTCCTGGGGCGCGCCCTGGCGGCCCGTTCCGTCCCCTTCCAGCCAAGCCAAGGAGCATGACCATGGTTCCGAAGACGCTGACGTCCAAGCTCTCCGTATCGCCCCAGATCGCCATCGACGATCTGCCCGCGCTGGCCCAAGCCGGCTACGGCCTCGTCATCAGCAACCGACCCGATGGCGAGGAGCCGGGGCAACCCGATGCCGCCACGATGCGGCGTCACGCCGAGGCGGCAGGACTTCGGTTCGAGCACATCCCGGTCAAATCGGGTGAGATCGGTGACGATGCCGTTCGCCAGTTCGATGCAGCGGTCGAAAGCGAGGCCCGCAAGGTGCATGCCTTCTGCCGCAGCGGAACGCGATCCGCATCACTTTGGGCGCTTTCGCAGGCCGGAAAGCAGACGGCAGATGCGATCCTCGCAACAACCGCGAATGCCGGTTACGACCTGAAGGCGCTCAGGCCCCGGATCGGCAACAGCTTCGCGACAAAGATGGCCGGCTACCCAGACGGATCGAGGGCGAACGCCTCGCGTCACGACGTCGTGATCGTCGGGGGCGGTGCGGCCGGGATCGCGACGGCAGCCTCGCTGCTCTCGCGTGATTCCAAACTCGACATCGCGATCGTCGAGCCGCGCGAGGAGCATTATTATCAGCCCGGCTGGACGATGGTCGGCGGCGGCATCTTCACCCAGAAAAGCACCCGCCGAACCGAGGCCTCGGTGATCCCGTCCGGGGTGCGCTGGATCAAGTCGGCGGTTCGCGGCTTCCGGCCCGGCGACAATGTCGTCGATCTCGAGGACGGACAGGCGATCGGCTACCGCGCGCTGGTCGTGGCCCCCGGCATCATGCTCGACTGGGATGGGATACCGGGCTTGCGCGAGACGCTCGGCCGCAACGGCGTCACGTCCAACTACAGCTATGCGACCGCGCCATATACGTGGGAGCTGGTGCAGGGCCTGAAGGAAGGAACTGCGCTCTTCACCCAGCCGCCCATGCCGATCAAATGTGCCGGCGCGCCGCAGAAGGCCCTGTATCTCTCCTGCGACCATTGGAAGCGCAAGGGCAGTCTCGCCAACATCGACGTCGCTTTCCACAATGCAGGGCCCGCGCTGTTCGGCGTGAAGGAATATGTGCCCCCGCTGATGCAATACATCGAGGGCTACGGGATCGACCTCCAGCTTGAGTCCAAGCTCGTCGGTGTCGATGGGCTGGGCCGCAAGGCTACCTTCTCGACCAAGAGCGGGGAGGTCACGCGCGCGTTCGACATGCTCCATGTCTGCCCGCCGCAGAAGGCGCCGGCGTTCCTCAAGGACAGTGCGCTCGCCAACGAGGCCGGCTATGTCGAAGTCGATCCGACGACGCTGCGGCATGTCCGCTACCCCAACATCTTCGGGCTTGGCGATGCGGCATCCACCTCCAACGCCAAGACGGCGGCAGCGGCGCGCCAGCAGGCCCCGGTCGTCGCGGTCAATCTTCTCGACATGCTGGCAGGCCGCGAACCGAGCGTCGGCTATAACGGCTACGGTTCGTGCCCGCTGACGGTCGAACGCGGCAAGATCGTGCTCGCCGAGTTCGGCTATAACGGCAAGCTCCTGCCGAGCTTCCCAAAGTGGCTGATCGACGGGACCAAGCCGCAGCGCCTGAGCTGGTGGCTGAAGGCCGAGGCGCTGCCCTTCATCTATTGGAACGGCATGCTGAAGGGCCATGAGTGGCTGGCCTCGCCGCAGCCGTCCGACAAGGTGAAGGCGGCCGCCTGAGCCATGCTCGACACGATGCAATATGCGCTCGGCGCGCTCTCGGGTGCGCTGGTCGGCTTCTCGCTCGGCCTCGTCGGCGGTGGCGGCTCGATTCTGGCTGTGCCGCTGATGGTCTATCTGGTCGGCGTGCCGAGCCCGCATGTTGCGATCGGCACCAGCGCGCTCGCCGTCGCCGTCAACGCGGCGACTGGGCTTGCCAGCCATGCGCGTGCCCATACCGTCAAATGGCGCTGTGGTGGCATGTATGCCGTGGCTGGCGTGCTCGGTGCCCTGGCCGGTTCGACCCTCGGCAAGGCCTTCGATGGCCAGAAGCTGCTCTTCCTGTTCGCGCTGGTGATGATCGGTGTCGGCATCCTGATGATCCGGGGTCGCAAGAACCAGGGCATCGAGGGCGCGCAATGCAATCGCGAGAATGCGCCCAAGGTGCTGAGCTTCGGCCTCGCCACCGGCCTCTTCTCGGGTTTCTTCGGAATCGGTGGCGGGTTCCTGATCGTCCCCGGCCTCGTCGCCTCGACCAGCATGCCGATGCTCAATGCCGTCGGCACGAGCCTTGTTGCGGTGACGGCTTTCGGTCTGACCACGGCCGCCAACTATGCGTTCTCCGGCTATATCGACTGGCCACTTGCCGGCATCTTCATTGTCGGCGGCATTCTGGGCGGTCTCTTTGGCACTGCAATCGCCAGCCGCCTCTCCGGCACCGGCAAGCTAACCACGGTGTTCGCCGTCCTGATCTTCGTCGTCGCGGCTTACATGCTCTGGCGGAGCGCTTCGGCGCTATGACCGTGCTCCGCGACAAGGAAGAGCGCTGCTGCGCGGTCGAGAAGCTGATCGCAACCGGCAAGGGCGTTATCGAAAGCTGCCGCGAGGTCGGCATTTCCGAAAGCGCCTTCCAACGCTGGAAGCGCGCGCAACGACAGGTCGGAGGCGGCTGATGCCTTAGCAGCCAGACTCTGCCATGCTGCGTGCCGTGATGCCTGTCCGAGGATAGAGTATGAACCACCGTCGATACTGCGTCGCCTTTATGGGAGCATGTGCCATGGCTACCGCCGGTCAAGCCGCCGAAATGCCTACGCTTGCGGTTCCCGACTTCGGGCAGATCGTCGATGTTGCCGGCGCACAGATGCGGCCTGACCCCAAGGCCAATTATCGCATGGTCTTCGGCGTGACTAAGGCTGCCGCGAAGCCGGGCCAGCCGAATCCGTCGCTCGATCGCGTCGCCCGGTTCGTGAACCTGCTCGATCATTATGGCGTACCGAAGGATCACCGCACGATCGTCGCGATTGTCTACGGACCGGCGACGAACGTCGTGCGCCAGCCGACTGCGGGGGCTTCGGCCGGACCCGACGTGCGGCTGATCGAGGAACTGGTCGCAGCCGGCGTCCAGGTTGCGGTGTGCAGCCAGGCAGCCCATGCTCATGATCTCGCGCCGGCCGATCTTTTGCCGAATGTCCGCATGGACGTGTCGGCGATCACGACGATCGCGACACTCCAGGCGCAGGGCTATGGTTTCCTGCCTGACTAGGCTCGGCGAGCGTCAAGGCGTGACCGCTGCCTCGATCGACAGTGACGTGATCCAGCGCGACCGCACGGTTGGTTCTCGCTCTGTTGGCGCGAATGGCGGTGTCGAGGGATCGTCGGGCGGACTGGCGATGCGGTTCAGGTCCACATCCTCCGGCGCACCCTGCAAGCCAGCGTCCGTCACGCTCAACTGATAATAGACGCCATTGTCGAGCTTGGCGCCGACCTCCTTGGGCGACTTGGTAAGGAAGAGCAGATCATGCTCGAGCCACGTCAGGTCAGTCACGCTAATCTCGTGCGGGTGGGCGTAAGGATAGGGGACGTAACATTGGACGTCCTCGCCCGTGACGCACTCAAAACCCCGCATCGACAGGAAGTAACTCGTGAAACGGGTGTGGTCGAGCTTGATCTCGTAGTGAGTCTTTCCACCTTCTGATTTGAACACCACCGCGCCGATCGGCAAGTCGGGACCGCTGCGTGCATGCAGGAGAATGCGATGAACGCCGGGCGCGTTCCAACTCGCAGGCGTCGCGGGCGCAGCCGCAGCCGGCACCAGTGTCGCAATGAACAGCGCAAAGCATGTCCGCATTTAGGCTATCCCGTCCGCGATACGATCCGGATTGGCGCCGAGGTCGACGAGGCTCGGTGACGCGGTGCCGGAGAGGAGCATCTGTCGCGACGGACTGGAAGAGGGACGAAAGTATCACTCCGAGGCGCCGCCCGCGCTGCTCTCCGTATTGCCAAGCCGACGGGCAGTTATGTTATCGAACCGGCCAGAGCCGGTCGGACGGCAATGTCCCAAGCGCAGTCGTTTCTGAGACCTAGACCGATCCCTTTCGCGCCTTGGTAAAGCCGCGATCGGAGGCCATGAACCGCTCCAGCATCGGCGCGACCAGCCTCGACGGCTCGATCGGCGCCGTGTCGCCCGACGTGCGGGCGAGGAGAGCGCCGTAGGCCTGAAGATCGCGGAAGACATTTGCGGGTAGCTCGACGGTGAGCTTGGCCGGCCGATCGTCGGCAAGGGGGCCAAGTTTCAAGGTCGCCATGTTAGTCTCCTTCAGCCGTGCCAGGGTGCCAGCACGAGGTCGTGAGTGACCATCACGCGCACCGGGAAACCGGGTCGGATGGTCAGGGTGGGTTGGATGTTGAGCTGGCGTTCGACGACTTGCTGGCCGGTCTGGCTGAAACCGTTAGCGGCACCTGCGCGGAGCGCCTGTGCGAGGTTGTTCTCGCTCTGCGACGTGCCGGCCTCCGAGCCGACGCTCAGCAGCGTCGAAAGAATGGCGGCCTTGAAAAGCTGACCCCAATGATTGTTCACGCGATCTTCAAGCCCGGAATAGCCGGCGGCATCCGTGCCGGGCTGGCGCTCAAGAATGATCGAACGGCCATCGGGCAGGAGGAGCCGCGTCCAGGCGAGCAGAAGCCGCCGCTGCCCGAAGGCGACCGAGCTGTCATATTCGCCGATCAGCTTCGATCCCTGCGGGATCAGCAGCGTTCGGCCGGTCGGGCTGTCATAGACATTGGCCGTGACCTGGGCCGTGATTTCGCCGGGAAGATCGGAGCGCAAGCCGGTCAGGAGCGCGGCCGGGATCACGCTGCCGGCTTGGAGAATGTCGGGCGACGCGGGATCGACCAGGCGGTCCGGGCTGGTGGTCTTCTTGTCGGCCGCCTGGGTGAGAAAGGCGCGCTTCGCATCCTGCCCATTAGGGTCGGGCAAGGTTGGCGCCGTCCCGGAGGGTGGAGGCGAAGAAGCGATGGGCGATGAAGCGTCTGTGGCGGCGGTCGCAACCTGGGATGGCGTGTTGCTGGTGAAGAGCTTGCTGTCTCGCGCCGCCTCCCGGACTTGCTGGGCGCGCTGGCGAGCCTGCATTCGGGCATTGGCTTCAGGGTTGTTGGCAGCGCCCGATGTTCCCATGTTCGGCGCCGGCACCGTCTTGCCCTGATTTTGCGCGTTGAGGATCGGACGGCCGAGGTCGCCGGGGAGCGGAGGTCCGAGCTTCGGCACGTCGCCATAATCCTTGGGCATCGCAGCGAGCTTGTCGGCCGTGTTACGGCCGTCGGTATTGTAGAGTTCGGTGCCGGCCTTGGGGCCATGCTGGGGTCCGAGAGCGTAGATCAGGGCGCCGCCCACGCCGATCGCCGTGATGGAGCCGAGCGTGATGAGCGCTCGTCGGGAGAGCCGCACCACGCGCGGCGGCTCGCCACGAAGCCGAAAGGCGGCAGGGTCAGGGGTCGGTTCCGAGCGTTCAATCGGCGCGGACGGTTCCTGCTCGGCGGAAGCGGTCACTTGCGCATCCCGTCGGTTCGGCTGATGCGGACCACCTGCTTCGACTTCTTGTCGCCCATGCGGAGTTCTGCCGCACCGAAAAGCCGATCCACGATCATGTGGCGGCCAGAGACGCGGTAGTTCACCAGCTCGCCACCTCCGGCCGGACCGAGCACGAATAAGGGGGGCATGTCGCCCTGCGCGATTCCAGCCGGAAATTCGATGAAGACCTGTCGGCCATCGTCGAAGGCGCGCACCGGCTTCCAGGGCGTCGTGTCGCCGTCGATCGCGTAGCGGAAATTGAGAGCGTCGATGTCGATCCCCGACGCGATCGGCTGCGCGGCCTGCGCCTGCGCGTTCTGACCCTTGAGCGCGATGAGCTGATCTTGCGGGTAGCGCCACGATACGGACGCCATGTAGGTCATCGGCGTTGCCCGCAGTTCGAGATGATATGTCCGTCGGTCGGTGTTGATGACGAGGTTCGTCACCAGATCCTTCTCGGTCGGCTTCAGCAGGATATGGACCCGCTGCGTCGGACCTTCGCCGCTCGTCGTGTCGCCGATGATCCAGCGCACGGTGTCGCCGGCGGCGACCGGACCGCTGCCAGCCAGCGTTTCGCCCTCCTGCAGGGCGATGTCCGTGACTTGGCCGGGCGCGGCATACACCTGATAGAGTGCGCCGTCGGTGTAGGGATATTCCTGGATCGCGTTGACGAAACCCGAACGGCCCGGTTGCACCCGCGCGGCAGCGTTCGCGAGCGCCACCCTGGCGGTGGGGTCGACCGGTTCCGGCGGCGGGAGGGTTCGGCTTGGCAGCGGTTTAAGCTGGCCCGGTAACGGGAGCGGTGTCGGGACCGTGACGATCTCGACCGGCTTGGGTGGATCGGCGAGCTGGACGGCGGTGACGGTCGGCGCAATATCGAGCGAGATGACCGGCGGTTTCTTCGCCGTCGCGCACGACGTCGTCGATACGGAAATCAGGAGAGCCGTAAGCGCGTATTTGCGCGGTTGCGGGCGGATCATTCGGCCAGCTCCTTCGACCAGTTGATGGCGGTCACGTAAACGCCGAGGGGATTCTTCCTCAGACCGTCGGGCGTGGCAGGCGGCTGAAGGACGACGGTGAGGATGGCGGACCAATGCTCGGTCGCGGCGAGGCTTCCGTCCTGGAAGCGACGCTCGACCCAGGCGACTCGGAAGCTTGATGGCGAGGCCCGTATCACACTGGAGACGTCGGCCTCGACCTGGACCTTGCCGACATTGGCGAACGGGTCGTTGTCGCGTGCATAGGCATTGAGAGCGAGCGCGCCGGTGTCCGTCGTGAAGTTATAGGCGCGAAGCCAATCCTGCCGGACCACGATTGGGTCGGACGGCAGCGAGCGCACATCTTCGATGAAGCGCGCGAGATGATACGCGATCTGCGGATCAGTGGGGTGATAGCCCGCCTCCGCCGGTGCTACGACGGTCGCCTCGCCGAGCTTGTCGACCTGCACCACCCACGGCACCACGCTGCCGCGCAGCGTTTCCCAAACGAGACCGGCGGCGAGGCCGCCGGAGAGCATGAGCGAGCCGAAGAAGGCGAGGCGCCAGTTGCGCGCCTGGACGCGGGCTGATCCGATCCGATCATCCCAGACCTGCGCTGCGCGCTGATAGGGCGTCTCGGCGATCGGCGTCTGGCCGTATCGGATATTGGGCGTCGAAACATATCAGCGATCCCGGTCGGAGAGGTCGATCGATGCGCCTCCGCCGCCACGATCGGACGAGCGAAGACTGTGAATGGCGGCGCCGGCGCCCTGCTTCATCTGTTGCTCACGCCGCATACGGCTCGCCCAAGCTGGCATCGCGGAGCTGCTTGAGCTGCCCGAGCCAGAGGCGCCTGAAGCGCTCGCCTGATATTGCTGACGCATCGATTGCGCCGCGCGACGAAGCGGGCTGGTCATCGCCGATCCGGCTGACCGCGCGACGCCCATCGCACCTCCGGACTGCCACGCTGATGCGGTTTTCCCTGCGAGCGCCGCGGCGCCACGGGCTGCACCGCCCACCATCGAAGCGGCACCGCCGAGCGCCATGCCGGCACCTGCCGCACCGAGCGCGGCGACGCCCCCGGCCGCAAGCGCCGTTCCGACGGCTGCACCGGCGCCGAGCTGCGGGCCGCCAGAGATCAGGCCGTTGGCGATTCCGGGACCGAAGATACCGAGCCCGAGGAGGGCCAGCGACGCCAGCAAGACCGCCAGCACTTCGCTGATAGTGGGGACGGGACCGGCGAACCCGGCGGTAAACTGGTGAAAGAGCCCGCTGCCGATGCCGACCACCACCGCGAGCACAAGGATCTTGACCCCCGAAGCGACGACGTTGCCGAGCACGCGCTCGGCAAGGAAACTCGTCTTGTTGAACAGGGCGAACGGGATCAGCACGAAGCCGGCCAGTGTGGTCAGCTTGAACTCGATCACGCTGATGAACACCTGGACGGCCAAGATGAAGAAGGCGAGCACGACAAGCAGCCACGCCACCATCAGCACCGCGATGAGCACGAAGTTGGCGAAGAAGCTGGTGAATCCCATCATCTTGTTGGCCGCGTCGAGCATCGGCTGCGCTGCGTCGATGCCGGTCGATGCGAGATGGCCCGGCTGGAGGAAAGTCGCTTCGTCGATCTGGGAACCACCTGCCTTGAGACCGAGGCCGGCAAAGCTCTCGAACACGATCTTGGCGAGGCCGTTAAAGTTGCCGATCACGAACGCGAAGAAGCCGATGTAGAGCACCTTCTTCACGAGGCGGTGCATCACGTCCTCATCGGCACCCCATGCCCAGAAGAGCCCCGCCAGCGTGATGTCGATGACGATGAGGGTGGTGGTAAGGAACGTGACGTCGCCGTGGACAAGGCCGAACCCGGAATCGATGTAGCGGGTGAAGGTCTCGAGAAACTGGTCGATGATGCCGACATTGTTCACGGCTGGCCTCCCATGAAATGGCGGCGGGCTTCGGCCCAGGCGTCTAGGCAGCCCTGGTCGGGCTTATCGTTAGGGCCGAGACGGCTGCACCGATCCAGCTCGGAACCGAGCCTGTCCGCCGATGCCGGCGGAGGCGGCGCGGTATCGTTCTGAGCCGGAGACGGTGACGTGTGCCCCAGCGCCATCGCGATCGATGCCGCGACGATCAGGCCGGCCAAGCCTGCAGTGATCGCGAGTTTGCCGTTGCGCCCTTCCATTGCGGCCGGCCTCAGTGGAACGCCTGGACCGTGGCCGGCTGATAGGTCGTCCGCTGACTGAAGCGGTTATATTGCTCCTGGCCCTGCGCTTCCGCTGTCGCGTTGCGCGCGGCTTCGAGATCTTGCGCTCGGTCCTGCGCCGCGACGGCTGCGGTGAGGTCGGAAAGCTGCTGCGTTTGGAGGGCGAGCAGCTCATTCCCCGCCTGCGCAGCCTGGAGCGCGCCGGTCGCGCTATGGCTCGCATTGACGAGGCTCGTCATCGTGGTGCGGGACGTGTCGATGTTACCGACCACCGTTGCCTGCGTTTTCATGGCGTCCTCGAAGCCGGCGACGGATGTCTGCCAACGGCTCTGCGCGCCATCGATCAGCGATTGGTCCGATCCGGACAGCGCGCCCGACCCATAGCGCGAGGTGAACGCGGTCTGGATCGACTGGACGTTATAGGCGATCTGCGACGCTTGCCCGAGGAGCTGCTGGGTGCGCTGAATCTGGCCCTCGATCTGGGCGACGGTGGTAAACGGCAGGCTCGCGAGGTTGCGGGCCTGATTGATGAGCGATGTTGCCTGGTTCTGGATTTGTTGGATCTGATTGTTGATCTGCTGAAGCTCGCGCGCGGCGGTGAGCACATTCTGAGCGAAATTCCGGGGGTCGAAGACGATTCCGCCGAACTGCGCGCCGGCCGGCGTGCTTACGGTCATCAGCGCGATCGAGGCGACGCCGGCAACGGCGAACCGACGCAAGGACATGCTCATCATGGCACCACTCCATTTGCAGGATTGGAAAGGAGGTCGATCGCCCAGCCGGCGTCGCGCTCGGCGAGCCAGGCGGCCGAGAAGCCGTCCCGGCCATGCTCGTCGGTCAATTCGCCGATGCGGTTCTGATCGGATTTCGACGATGCGGCCGTGAACGCCAGCGCGACCTCGCCGAGCCCAAGCTCGAACAGGCGATTGCCGCGACGGGACTGGCAGTAATAGTCGCGCTTTGGTGTCGCCCGGCTGAGAATTTCGATCTGGCGATCGTTGAGGCCGAAACGGCGATAGATCGTCATGATCTGCGGCTCCATCGCGCGCTCGTTCGGCAGGAAGATGCGGGTCGGACAGCTTTCGACGATGGCCGGTGCGATGCTACTGGTCTCGACGTCAGCGAGGCTCTGCGTGGCGAAGACCACGCTCGCGTTCTTCTTGCGGAGCGTTTTGAGCCATTCGCGGAGCTGCGCGGCGAACGCGGGGCTGTCTAGCACCAACCAACCCTCGTCGATAATGATGAGGGTCGGCGAACCGTCGAGCCGGCCTTCGATCCTGTGGAAGAGATAGGATAGCACCGCAGGCGCGGCGGCAGAGCCGGTCAAACCTTCCGTCTCGAAGGCCTGGACCCTCGCGCCGCCCAGATCCTCGACTTCTGCGTCGAGCAGGCGCCCATAGGCACCGCCCAAGCAATAGGGGGCGAGGGCTTGCTTGAGCGCCTGGCTTTGCAGAAGGACGGCCAGCCCCGTGAGCGTTCTTTCGGAGACCGGCGCCGATGCGAGCGACGTTAGAGCTGACCAGAGGAGATCCTTGGTTCCCGGATCGACGGTCACGCCTTCCTGGATCAGCACGGCCGCGACCCACTCGGCCGCCCACGCACGCTCGCCGGGATCGTCGATCGCGGCCAGAGGCTGGAGGGTAATAGCGGGCGTGTCGTCATCATTCAGCGCCCCGCCCAAATCCTGCCAGTCGCCGCCCATCGCGAGCGTCGCGGCGCGGATCGAACCGCCGAAATCGAAGGCGAAGACCTGCGCCGAAGAGTAGCGTCGGAATTGCATTGCCATCAGCGCCAGCAGCACGGACTTGCCGGCGCCGGTCGGACCGATGATGAGCGCGTGCCCGACATCGCCGACGTGCAGCGAAAAGCGGAAAGGGGTCGAGCCCTCTGTCTTACCGAAGAACAGGGGCGGAGCCGCGAGATGGTCGTCACGATCGGGTCCGGCCCACACCGCCGAGAGTGGGATCATGTGAGCAAGGTTCATGGTCGAGATCGGCGGCTGCCGGACATTGGCATAGACGTGGCCCGGCACCGAACTGAGCCACGCCTCGATCGCGTTCAGCACTTCGAGGATGGCCGTGAAATCGCGCCCCTGGATAACCTTCTCGACCAGGCGCAGCTTCTCAGCCGCATTGCCTGCGTCTTCGTCCGACACGGTGATCGTCGCCGTCACATAGGCTTGTCCGACCGCATCGGTGCCCAGCTCCTGCAAGGCGAGGTCCGCATCGGCCGCCTTGTTGGCGGCATCGGAATCGACCAGCACCGACGCCTCGTTGGTCATCACCTCCTTGATGATGGCGGCGATCGATTTGCGCTTCGCGAACCACTGCCGCCTGATCTTGTTGAGCAGGCGGGTCGCATCGACCTTATCGAGCATCACAGCTCGCGTGACCCAGCGGTAGGGGAAGGCGAGGCGGTTCAGATCGTCGAGAATGCCGGGGAAGGTGGCGGTCGGGAATCCGACGATGCTCAAAGTCCGCAGATGATGTAGGCCGAGGCGCGGCTCGAGACCGCCGGTGAGCGGTTCGGTCGCCAGCAGCGCGTCGAGGTGCATCGGCGTTTCGGGAACGCGGACCCGTTGGCGGCGTGTCGAAACGGTGGAGTGAAGATAGGTCAGCGTCGCGGCGTCATCGAGCCAAGCTGCCTCGGGCATGAAGCCGTCCAGAAGATTGAGAAGACGGTCGGTCTGATCGACGAACCCCCGGACCATTTCCCACGCATCGACCCCGGCTTGTGCCTTGCCCTCGAAGAGCCACCCTTCGGCACGCGCGGCGTCTTCCGCTGGCGGAAGCCATTGTAGGGTCAGATAGTAGGCACTCTCGAAGTGCGCGCCTTCTTCGACAAACTGTTCCGCGCGTTCGCGATCGACCAAGGCCGAGGCTGCATCCGGGAAACGCGATGCTGGGTAATTCTGCGCTGGAGTGCGTTGGGCCTCCACGAAAATCGCCCATCCAGAGCCAAGTCGGCGAAGAGCGCCGTTGAGGCGATGGGTGACGGCCACCAGTTCGACCGGTGTCGCGGAATCGAGATCGGGGCCACGAAATCGGGCGGTCCGCTGGAACGAGCCGTCCTTGTTGAGCACCACGCCCTCGGCGACGAGGGCGGCCCAGGGCAGGAAGTCCGCGAGGCTTGAGGAGCGACTGCGATATTCGGCCAGGTTGAACATCACCGCATCCACGCCGGGTAGCGGAGATGGCGACGCGCTACGTCGATGAATTGGGCATCGCGCTTGGCGCCCCAGACCGCCGCAGCATGGCCGACCGCCCACATGAGGAGGCCGGGAATCCAAAGGCGAAGACCCAACGCCATCGCAGCGGCCAGCGTCCCGTTGGCGATCGCGACCGATCGCGGAGCGCCGCCCAGCAGGATCGGTTCGGTCAAAGCCCGATGGACCGGGGCGTAAAAGCCGGGAGTTTCGTCCGCTTCCATTCAGACCAGCGCCCCACCGCCGAAATTGAAGAAGGTGAGGAAGAACGAGCTGGCTGCGAAGGCGATCGAGAGCCCGAACACGATCTGGATCAGGCGGCGGAAACCCCCAGAGGTTTCGCCGAAGGCGAGGGTCAGTCCCGTCACGATGATGATGATGACGGCGATGATCTTGGCAACCGGCCCCTGGATCGAGTCCAGAATTTGTTGAAGGGGCTGTTCCCAGGGCATCGATGTGCCGGCCGCGCGTGCCGGCCCTGCGGCGAAGAGCAGGGAGAGCGCCACGGCGGAGGCGAGCCGCCGGGTGCGAGTGATGCCACGGGCGATATTCATCGGACGTCCTCCTCTGTTGCGTGGACGAGGCTGGTGAGACGGTACTCGCCGTTCGGATCGAGACCTTCGACGCGGGCGAGTTCGGCGAGGCGGCGATCGTGACCACGGCCCGACAGCACGGCGATGAGGTCGATCGTCTCGGCGATCAGGGCGCGGGGCACCGTGAGCACCGCTTCCTGGATGAGTTGCTCAAGTCGCCGGATGGCGCCGATCGCGGTGCCCGCATGGATCGTGCCGATCCCGCCTGGATGGCCGGTGCCCCAAGCCTTGAGAAGGTCGAGCGCTTCGGCGCCGCGCACCTCACCGATCGGAATGCGATCCGGCCGCAACCGGAGCGATGACCGAACGAGGTCCGACAAGGTGGCAACGCCGTCTTTCGTGCGAAGCGCGACCAGGTTCGGCGTCGCGCATTGCAACTCCCGCGTGTCCTCGATCAGCACCACGCGGTCCGACGTCTTGGCGACTTCAGCAAGGAGGGCGTTGGTGAGCGTCGTTTTGCCGGTGGACGTGCCACCCGCGACGAGGATGTTCGCCCTGTCGGTGACGCCCTTGCGCAGCGCGACCGCCTGCAATCGGGACATGATCCCGCGGTCCACATAATCGTCGAGCGTGAAGATCGCGACGGCAGGCTTGCGGATGGCGAACGCCGGGGCCGTGACCACAGGCGGGAGTAGCCCCTCAAAGCGTTCGCCCGTTTCCGGCAGCTCTGCCGAGACTCTCGGTGAACGCGCGTGAACTTCGGCGCCTACATGGTGCGCAACCAGGCGGACGATGCGCTCGCCATCGGCTGGAGACATCGTGGCGCCAGTGTCGATCAGTCCCTCGCCGAGCCGATCGACCCAGAGACGGCCGTCTGGATTGAGCATCACCTCCACGACGGATGCCTCTGCCAGATGGGCGATAATCGTGGGGCCGAGCGCCGTGCGGAGCATCCTAGCTCCACGCTGGATCGCCTCAGAACGGATCGGTTCGACCGACACGATAAGCGCCCTCGTTGCTTGCGGCCGACCGCCGGCCGCGTCCGAAGGCACCTAAAAGAAACGATCCGAGAGCCGATTCAACAAGCGAATCCCACCATCGTGCCGTGGCGTAGAAAGACAGGGAATCGGCGGGGCGGTCCCCCGCCGAGTGCAGGCCAACCGCGATTTCTTTGCTGGTCGGTTGCAGCCCTAATGCGAACTCAGGCCCTAGCGAGTGCCGGCCGCATCCCGTTCGACAGTCGCATTGTTGTTGGCGGCCTTTGCCTTCGCCGTCTTGGTTTTCTGCTCGGCTCCGGACAGCGCAGCGGCGATTTTGCGGGCTACTCGGGTTGCCGCCTTGCGCGCGGGGTCGTGTTCGACGTGCGCGTAGATCATCGTCGATCGCATGTTCGCGTGACCGAGAATCGCCCCGGTCAACGCCAACGCTTCACCCGTCGACGTAGCCGTCGCTCCCATAGTGTGGCGCAGCGTGTGAGGTGTGACGCCCGGCAGCTTGGCCTTCTTGATGATCGCCGGCCAAACCTTCTTGGTGCCTTGGAAATGGGCGTCCTCGGCGCGATCGGACGGGAAAACAAATTCACTGTCTTTCGATCGCTCGAGGCCGCGCAGCAAGGCAACCGCAGCCAGGGCAAGCGGCCGAAGTGACTTTCCGGTTTTCGTGTCGTCGAGAATCAAAAGCCCGCCATCGAGATCGACCTCGGTCCACTTGAGGGCAGCGATTTCGTCGCGCCGGCAACCCGTGAGCGCCCATAGACGAGTGATGTTGAGCGCCTTAGCGTTCACGCCTTCCGCTTCGAGATCGTCACACGCCTTGCCGAGCTGCGTAACCTCTGCGAGCGTCAGGAAGCGCTCGCGGCGATTGTCCGTCTTTTGGACCACCGCCTTCTCACAGGGATTCGACTCCACGATCCCACGCCGGCTCGCGAAGCTGAAGACGGCAGACAGATCGCGAAACACTTTCCGCGCGGCGCCGTCGCCTCCGCGGACGACCACGCGCTTACGAGGCCCCACTTTCTCATCGCTTGCCGTCTTTCCGGCCGTGACATCGCGAAAGAAACGCTCGACCTCGCCGCTGCCGATCTCGCTGACGCGCTTGTGGCCGAGCAACGGGACGACGTGATGCTTGAGCCTGGCAACCGTGTATTGTTTCGTCAGCGGCTTCATGGGGGTGCCCTGTCGCTTCCCGCGCTGAATGA
The DNA here is from genome assembly GCA_000333335.1 of Sphingomonas-like bacterium B12. Taxonomy (GTDB): domain Bacteria; phylum Pseudomonadota; class Alphaproteobacteria; order Sphingomonadales; family Sphingomonadaceae; genus Solisphingomonas. The sequence goes on from BACX01000770.1 coordinate 18,120, forward strand.
AGCAGCCCTCCTCCTCATACAGCTCGACGAGAGCATCCATCCGCATCTCACGACGCTTGTTTTGGCGATCGCCGGCGGGGTCGTCGCCAACGGTCGCGGCGGCGAGGAGCTGGCGGGCCTTCTTCCGCGCCTCCTCGACGGTCAGAGTGCCAAATTGGCCGACGGTCATGAAGCGGCGGGGGGCCGTCCGGCCGCCGCCCTCGGCGCGGTATCGGATGATGAAGGTCTTGCGCCCGGTCTTCTCAATGCGGATACCGAAACCGGCCAATTTGCTATCCCACACGATGTAGCGATCGTCGCGCGGGTCGCACGCATCGATCAGGGTCTTGGTGAGCTGGATCGTCGACGCCTTACCCATTCTACTCGCTCCTCTCGGCCGGCTTTTGGTGTCCACATGGTGTCCACCATAGCCGGAAACTGCCGGTTATCTGCCGGACGGTTCTAGCGTAGAAAGGGCCAAAAAGCCACGGAAAAGCGGCGTTTTCTAGCGAAGTCTAGCGTAGTGTCGGATAGTATGGCAAAGGGCTCTGCCAACTTTGCCAAGGTTGGGGTCGAGGGTTCGAATCCCTTCGCCCGCTCCAGCGAATCTCAACTCGCTGAAAATCAACAGTAAACCGTCCGCGCGACAGGATTGCGCCTCCATCGTCCCCGCCGAGCGTCTACACAATGATGCTGGTCGAGATGCTTCAAACCCCCAGAAATCCTCACAAAATCACCGTCGAGGCGTCTACACAAAACGTCTCCACAATCGGCCGATTGGCCTCTGCTCGAAGCGTGGGATGTTCCACTACCGACGACGGGTGCCGACCGATCTCCTGACGGTTTGGAAAGGTCGCGAAGTATGGCGTTCGCTTGATACCGATAGCTATGCAACGGCACTCCGGCGCATCCACCGTGTCGCCGCTGCTGTAGAAGCTGAGTTTGAGAAAGTGCGCTGCTCGACCGGCCGCGCCATCGATCTAGTGTTGCTCACCGCGCCGATTCACGATCCAGTGATTTCTACGCTGCCGGTCCCTGCTGCTCCGGAGCAGCCAGCGCCGCCCTTGCCGTCGACCACGCGCACGATCGTTGATGTCTACGACCGCTTCATCGCGGACCCAAAGCATCAATGGAGCAAGCGCACACAGATCGCCCACGCCACGACCCGGAAATGGGTGATTGAGGTGTTCGGTGAGGAAACGCTCCTCACCGGTATCACACGCGAGGGGTGTCGCGATTTCGTTGCTCTCCTGCGTCGAATGCCGAAGAGCGCGCATCAGCGCTATCCAGATATGACGATCAGGGAGGTTGTCGCTGCTGCCGAGGCGAAGGGCGAATGCCGCCTCATCAGCACCGCGAACCTCAACGCCTATATCAACCGATTTGGTGGGGTCATGAACTGGGCCATCAACGAGGGGTATCTCGATCGCAACCCACTGAAGGGACTCAAGCTCCTTGATCCGGTGAGGAAGCGCGACAAGCGCCGCCCCTTCTCACCTGAACAGCTACAGCGCATATTCAACGCGCCGATCTACACCGGCTGTAAGGACGACGAGAATGGCTATGCCGTTCCGGGCGAGCAGCGGCCTCGTCGCGCCCGATATTGGGTGCCTCTGATCGCGTTGTTCAGCGGGATGCGGCTGAACGAGATATGCCAGCTTGAGGTCTCCGACATTCGGGAGATTGAGGGTGTCGCGTGCTTCCGCGTACAGGCCGGCGTGAGCCTTGCCGGCGAAGAGAAGCGTGTGAAAACGACCGCTAGTGAGCGTATCGTGCCGATCCACAGCGAACTCGTTCGGTTCGGCTTCCTCGCTTTCGTCGAAGTGCAGCGGTCTCGTGGGGAGACGAGTCTGTTCTCCGAGGTCCCGCTTGGGCATCTTGCTTATCGTTCGACAACGATGTCGAGGTGGTTCGCTCGTTTTCTCGAAAGCGCAGGTGCCGCCGCTCCTCTCACTTGCTTTCACAGTTATCGTCACAACTTCCGTGACGCTCTCCGGGAAGCAAGGGTCGATCGTGATCTCGCGCTCGTCCTTGGCGGCTGGACGACAGATGGGAAGGGTTGTGCGGTCGCGGACAACTATGGAAGCGGCTATAGCGCGCCGATCCTTGCGATGGGTATCAACTCTGTCCGCTTTCCCGCGATCAACCTCGAACACCTTGTGGTGGGCGGCGTGCACCGCAAATTCTGACGGCGAAGCAAGCCGGAGCTTTTTGGAGTCCGGAGATCGCAAAGGCGACAAAATTTTTTGCGGACTCGATTCGACCCTCTTGTCAAGAGGATTCCGATCAGCTTATATAGCAGCAAGTGGATTGGGGGTTCCCGGTCGGCGTCATAGCCTCGGTGAGTTTCACCGAGGCTTTTCGCTTTTTGGGGATGGGAACACCTTGAGGCCCCAATCTTCATACCCTTCGCCGACATTTTCTCTGCCACCGGAACAGAAGAATTTCCGGGTCAGCACGTCGAAGGCCCTATTATCTTGTGCGGGTCTCAGTATGTGAAGACCGATAGGCCGAGCTACAAGATCGGCCAGTTGCAATCCTGAAGAATTCGCTTTTTTATCTGCCAGTATGATCTCAAATGGGAGTCGGGTTCCGGTACCATTGGCACCATCGCAAACTCTCCTAAATTCCAATTCTAAATCTTTGTCTTCCTTCTTCCCCCTACTCTCGAAGACGATGAACGTCTTCTTGTCGCCCTGATTTTTTTCCGAGAGGAATTCGTGAAGGGTTTCGAGGCAGAAACCGAGGGCCAAGTGATAGGGGTTATCGCTTTCGGCCAGTTTTTCGCTCAGAGCATCCTTGCGTATCACGCAACTTATCAAGATAAAATTGCTCTTATCAATGATTTCGCTAAGCTGATCAACGAAATCAAGTCGTTCGGCCTCATTTGCAAACTTGAAAGGAGTCGTTTCCTTTCGAATATCCCTTTCATGAAGAATTACAATGTCGTGTCCAAACCGATTGAACTTGAACTTCTCGATGGCAGGGACGACTTTATCACTATAATGTCCCTTGTAAAAAACGCAAAATGCTAGAACAAATATTGGGTAATTCTTATCGACGTTCTGCATTCCATGATCGCCACTTTCATCGACATATACGATGAAGTTGCTCTGATCACCCAAAGGACGCACCGCGCTTTTCTGCGCTTCCTCCGCAGCATCTTGAGGCCGGTCAAAAAGTGAAAATTGTTCCTTTGAGCTTGGCATTCCAGATTAGCTATACGGTCGCTCGTCCCATTTCCACTGCTTCAGACGCCTCGACGGTGATTTTGTGAGGATTTCTGGGGGTTTGAAGCATCTCGACCAGCATCATTGTGTAGACGCTCGGCGGGGACGATGGAGGCGCAATCCTGTCGCGCGGACGGTTTACTGTTGATTTTCAGCGAGTTGAGATTCGCTGGAGCGGGCGAAGGGATAGCAGGCGTCGGGTGCGATTGAGATCGAGCACGTTGTTCGACACGTCGACGGATGGCGGCGACATCGAGAGGCTGGTTCGGCTCGTGCCGAGGCGCTGGTTTGGGCTCAATAATGGTGAAGGTGATCATGTCCTCGCCATCGTCCGGGGTAGCGTGGTCCTGACGCTGGGGTGACGATGGGTCGCCATGATCAGCGGTATCATGGTTCATGGTGAGGCTCCGGTGGAACGGTCAGGGGATCAGGCAGCTTCGGCCATCTGGACCTTGATACGGTGGACGGTCGCGACACCAACGCGGAGCTTCCGGGCCGTGGCATTGATGCTGGTGCCTCGGGCGAGAGACCGTCGAATCTTCTCAGCCTTGTCGGGATCGAGGGGCGGGCGACCGGACCGTTTTCCCTGAGCCTTGCTGCGAGCGAGCCCGGCCATGATCCGTTCTCGGAGGATGGCGCGCTCGAATTCCGAGAAGACCGACAGCATCGAGAACATGGCTCGGCCGGCGGGTGTCGAGGTATCGAGACCCTGCGTATGGAGGTAGAGGTCGATGCCCTTGGCGTTGATCTCGGCGAGGAAGCTCACGAGATGCTGGAGGGAGCGTCCGAGCCGGTCGACCGACCAGCAGGCGATGAGGTCGATCTCGCGCCGGGCGACCATCTTCATGAGGGTGTCGTAGCCGGGGCGCTTGTCCCGTCCCTTGGCCCCGGAGATGCCCTCGTCGGCGAGGACGGCGACGATGTTCCAGCCGAGGCGCTCGGCCACAGCATAAAGTTCACGACGCTGGTTCTCGACGGTCTGGGTGTCGGTGGAGACACGGAGATAGAGGGCAACGCGCTTGGTCATTCCAGACCCATCTCACAGTTCCGGAACGGACCCAAGTAGTTCATTTAGTTCGAGAAAGTGGGCAGCATCGGGTATGGAGCCGAGGTCGGCACAGGGCCGGCATCACGACGGAGAGCCTATGGCGCGCATGGAGATCAAGGACCGTTCGTACAGGATTGTCGGATACATCGACACGGATCGTGACGGAAAGCAGACCGCGCTCGACGCCAGCTACCGGCACGTCGGCTATTACGACCCCCGGACGAACCAGACCAAGGACTGTCAATCGGCGTCCAAAAGGGACCCCCTATAGGCGTGCAAAAAGGACCCCTTTGAGGGGCGAGTGGCGGTTGTCCCGGTAGTCCATAGGAGGGGCCCACGGCCGGCGCCGCGCGCCGCCACGAGCGCAGGCGGCGACGGCCGTGGGAGGTCCCTGTGGACCCACCGGGTCAACCGCCGGGATGGGGGTCCGGGGGAAGGGTTTTTCAGCTCCGGTTCTTGAAGCGCCAGCTGTCGTTGCCGGTTTCGACGATGTCGCAATGGTGGGTAATGCGGTCGAGCAGCGCGGTCGTCATCTTGGGGTCGCCGAAGACGGTCGGCCACTCGCCAAAGGCGAGGTTGGTGGTGACGACGACCGAGGTGCGTTCGTAGAGCTTGCTGACGAGATGGAAGAGCAGCTGGCCGCCTGAGCGGGCAAAAGGCAGGTATCCAAGCTCGTCGAGCACCACGAGGTCCAAGCGGGCGAACTGGGCGGCGAACCCCCCGCCTTTGCCGAGACGGCTCTCTTCCTCGAGGCGGTTCACCAGGTCGAGGGTTTGAAATAGCGGCCCCTGG
>BACX01000769.1 GCA_000333335.1 Sphingomonas-like bacterium B12
CGGCACAGTTTCACGCCGAGCTGTGTCACCACCAGCGGCGGTTGATAAGGATCGGATGCGCCATCATAGCATCGATCAGCGCCTCGTCGGAGAGCGTCTCGTCGCCGAGGCCCAGCTCGGCATAGGGCGTTCTTTTTTCGCGGAGCAGCGCGCGGGGCGTCATTCCGGCCGTATCGATCATCTCAATGAGCAGCGCGCGTGACGGCGGGGTCTTCAGATACTCGACGATGTGCGGTTCGACGCCGGAATTGCGGATCAGCGCGAGTGTGTTGCGCGACGTGCTGCAGTCGGGATTATGGTAGATGACGATGATGGTCATGGAACGGCCCGTCCTTCAGCAGCAGGCGAGATCGGCGAGCAGCGGCTCGCAAAGTTCAGTACGGCCCTGACAGCAATCCTTCGCGAGGAAGGTCAACAGTGCGCGAAGCGTACCGATGTTGGCACGCTGGATCTGTTGGCGACCACGCCGCTCGGCAAGCACAAGATCAGCCTTGGCGAGCACGGCGAGATGGGTGGAGAAAGTGCTCTGGGTCAGCCCACTCGCTTCGACCAGCGCTCCGGTGGGCAGGCCGTCGGGCTCGTGCCGGACCAGCAGGCGGAAGGCATTAAGCCGGGTTGGGTGGGCCAAGGCGGCCATTACGGCCAACGCTAAATCCTGTTCCATATATCGGGATTATCCGATAAGATCGGCACGAGCAAGACTCATCGCGAAAAGCCGATAAAATGAGACCGCTTATGATGGCGACCCTTCACGGCGGATTGTTCGCCGGTTCCGAGGCTCGGGAGAACCCCGGGCTTTCCGGTGGTGAGCTGCGTGTCATCTCTAAGACGTGGACGATAATGGCGCTTTTCGCTGCCTCTGCTGGCATATCCGGCAACAATCATATTGGAGGATGACATCGTCAGACAGGTCGCCGCACTGCCCTATCGGTTCGATGAGGACGGAAATCTTGAGGTCATGCTCATCACGTCGCGCGGACGTCTTCGCTGGATCCCACCCAAAGGGAATTTGATGCGCGGCATCTCGCCGCACGAGGCTGCGGCACGGGAAGCCCATGAAGAAGCTGGTGTCATCGGTCGGGTGTCGCCGAAGCCACTGGGATCCTTCAAGGCCACGAAGTCGGGTGCGGAGGGTGTGAACGCCGTCCTCGATATCACCTTGTTCCCGCTGGAAGTTGATCGCCGTGCCGAAGATTGGCCCGAAAGAGGGTTGCGCACGATACTATGGTTTGAGCCCGAGGGCGCAGCACGTGTCGTCAAGGAGCCCGGGCTCGCGGCCCTCATCTCACGCTTCCGCCCGAGCCACTGACAGCGAAAAATATCGATTTTTCATGAGGCCTAACAGGCGCAGTGCCGTCAGGCGGTGATGGCGCCCATCAATCGGCTCGACGTGCCTTCGCCACTGCCATTTTCAACGTCGCGAGATCCTGGGCGCCGAACATCGCATAGTCTCCGACAACGATGCCGGGGGTGCCCTGGAACCCGATGGCACGGGCATAACCGTCCGTGCGGATCAGCAATTGATCGATCGCCTGCCTGTGGGCGGCGAGATCGGACTGGAGCCTTTCCCAATTCACGCCCGCTTTGTCCGCTGCCGCGCGGATCTTGGCCGCGTCAAGCCTACC
>BACX01000768.1 GCA_000333335.1 Sphingomonas-like bacterium B12
AAGAAACGGACAAAGCGCGCGCGGTCGAGAACGATGCCGACGTGCCGCAGCACGTCCGCGAGCGATATGCCGGTCCATTCGGCATTTCCGATGGCGCCAACGCCCCACGGATCTCCGGACGTCTCGGCTACTTGTTGAAGATCGGCTCTCCGGTTGCCTGCACATTGCATCACTGAGGTGACAGACCGGGCTTCGAAGAGCTTCTCCAGATCGCTTTTGGTGAAGCGACCGGGCCGCTCGACCAGCCCGTCAATGGTTATCGCATGATCCCGACCGAGGTCGGGAATATCGCCATGGCTGCGGATGTAAAAGCGCGATTGGTCCGTCAGGAATCGCTCGACGAGATCATTCGGCGCGGGCTCGGCGTTAAGCGGGTCGCGGGACTGAATGAGTAGGTTGCGTTCGGCGCGCTGTTCCGGGGTCATCCATCACTCCTTCGCCCGACCAACGCGCCAACGCGAAGTTTTAGCCATCTTGGCTTCCGGGACGTTGATCTGGCTTGATCGCCGGAGGATTTTGCATTGGACCCACTCGCCCGGATCGCTCTCGATCTTGCCGGAGCCGCCGTTGCAGGCGCGGCGATCGGTTGGGAGCGTAGTTATTTCGGCCGCGCAGCCGGGTTGCGGACCCACGTTCTTTTGACGCTGGGCGCTGCGACGATAATGTCCGTCGCGACGTGGCCCGAGGTCATGATCGCACGCTTTCCGCCACACACGTTCCAGATGGATCCTGCGCGCCTGATCCAGGGCGTCATGGCCGGCATAGGCTTCCTCGGCGGTGGCGTCGTGGTCAAGGAAGGCGTCAGCCTCTATGGGCTGACCAGCGCGGCCTCGATCTGGATCACTACGGCGATCGGCATCGTATTCGGCTTGGGCTATCCGGAAATCGGGGCCGCCGTCACCATCGCCACCTTGGGCACGCTCGTCGGCCTTCGTCGGGTCGAGCTGTTCTTCCCCCGCCAGGTCTATGCCTTGGCAATATTCACCTTCGAAGCGCGGAACGCGCCGGGTCAAACCGAACTCATAGGCTGGCTGAAGGAGCGAGGCGCGAGACTGGATCACCTCAGCATGCGATATGATCGTGACCAGGATCGCCGCACGTTCAGGGGCACTATTCAGGTGCGCCACGAGAATGCGTTCATGGCACTCGACAATGCGCTCGTGCAGCGTGAGGGGCTTATCCACTACGAAATGGCGCGAAACAATAAGTAAGCAAAATTCTCGGCGTAAATTGGCTCACAATGCAGCTCGGCGATATGAAGAGCGCAAAGCTATGCAGATTTACGCTCGGAATAGCGATCCACGAGCCGCTCGGCATGGGGGCGCATCAGGACGGTGATCCGCACCAGCTCCTCCATCACGTCGACGATCCGGTCATAATAGGCCGACGGCCTCATCCGCCCGGCCTCATCGAACTCCTGGTACGCCATCGCGACCGACGACTGGTTGGGGATGGTGAACATGCGCATCCACCGACCGAGCAGCCGCATCGTGTTGACCGCGTTGAACGACTGCGAGCCGCCCGACACCTGCATCACCGCAAGCGTGCGTCCTTGCGTCGGCCGCATACCCTTCAGCTCAAGCGGCAGATGATCGATCTGCGCCTTCATGATGCCCGAGATCGCGCCATGTCGTTCGGGGCTGCACCAGACCTGTCCTTCCGACCACAGCGACAGGTTCCGCAGTTCGTGAACGGCGGGGTGGTCGTCGCCCTTCACCTGATCGGGCAGCGGCAGATCGGACGGATCGAAGATTCGTGTCTCAGCCCCGAAAAGCTGGAGCAGCCGAGCGGCTTCCTCGATCGCGAGCCGTGAAAAGGACCGCTCGCGCAGTGACCCGTAGAGTAGCAGGATGCGTGGCGGCGGCTGGTCGTCGCCAAGCCCCAGCGCTGGCCGCGCCATCACGAAGGCGGGGTCGAGCGCGGGAAAGTGAGCAGGCTCGGAAAGCACGCGAACGCGAGTCATGCGATGTCCTTGACGAGGTAGGCGGCGCTCGCCGGGCAGAGCGAGGCGAATTGTACCGTTGATGCGATCGAGGCTGGCGCTGACGCCCGGTCGGCGGGTCGGTATCCCCGCGACCTGAAGAAATCGGGCACAGTCTGGGTCAGGAGATGCAGGCGCTCGACACCGGACTGACGGGCTACGGCCTCGGCACGGGCAACAAGAAGACCGCCATAGCCCTGCCGCTTGCGAGCCGGCAGCACGACCAGCGAGCGCAGGAGCCGATCGGCGCCACTGCCTTCGAGCCCAATGAAGCCGATCGGGCCGGCATCATCCGACAGCGCGAAGAATTCGCGGTGGGGTTCGGTCAGGTCGTCAGTCGGCATCTGTGCGGCAGAGAGCGCTCGCGCCAACAAATCCCCGTCGTCGGCGAAGGGAGCGAAGGTCACGCGGCTCATGCAGCGGCGCTCTCATACCAGCCGCGCGTGCGCTTCACGATGCCGACCACGGACAGCATCACCGGCACCTCGACCAGCACCCCCACGACGGTCGCGAGCGCGGCGCCTGAGTTCAGGCCGAACAGCGAGATGGCGGCGGCGACCGCCAGCTCGAAGAAGTTCGACGCGCCGATCAGCGCGGCGGGCGCGGCGACACACCATGCCACACCAAGCTGGCGCGAGAGCAGATAGGCGATGCCCGCATTCAGATAGACCTGGATGAGGATCGGCACCGCGATCAGCGCGATGACGAGCGGCTGCCGGACGATCTGTTCCCCTTGGAAGCCGAACAACAGGATCAGGGTTGCGAGCAGTGCCAGCAGCGAGATCGGTCCGAGCCGCGCGAGCAGGCGATCAAGCGCCGGCTGTCCGCCTGATGCCATGACAGCCGAGCGAACGAGCTGCGCCACGACGACGGGCACGACGATGTACAGGCCGACCGAGATCAGCAGCGTCGCCCACGGCACGGTGACCGAGGCGACGCCGAGTAGCAGACCCACCAGCGGAGCGAACAGGACCACCATCAGGACATCGTTCAACGCCACCTGGCTCAGTGTGTAGGTCGGATCGCCGTCGCACAGGTTCGACCAGACGAAGACCATTGCCGTGCAGGGCGCGGCCGCGAGCAGAATCAGGCCGGCAATGTAGGAGGAGGCGTCGCCGCTCGGCAGCAGCGGCGCGAACAGGTAGCTGAGGAAGACGGTGCCGAGCAGCGCCATCGAGAAGGGTTTGACGCCCCAGTTCACCAGCAGCGTCACGCCGACGCCGCGCCAGTGCTGGCGCACCGATCCGAGTGCAGCGAAGTCGATCTTGAGCAGCATCGGCACGATCATCAGCCAGATCAGCACCGCGACCACCAGATTAACACGGGCGATCTCCGCTGACGCGATGGCAGTGAAAGCACCGGGCGCGGCGTGGCCAAGCGCGATGCCCGCGACGATGCAGAGCGCGACCCACAAGGTCAGCCAGCGCTCGAACAGGCTCATCGCCGGCTTGGCCGGCGCGCCCGCAGCCACCGTCGCCATGTCAGGGCACCCGCTCGCCGGCCGCATCGACGACCTGCTCGCCGTCTTCCTTGGCGAAGGCACCGCGCTGCGCGTCGGGCAGGATGTCGAGCACGGCTTCGGACGGCCGGCACAGTTTCACGCCGAGCTGTGTCACCACCAGCGGCCGGTTGATAAGGATCGGATGCGCCATCATAGCATCGATCAGCGCCTCGTCGGAGAGCGTCTCGTCGCCGAGGCCCAGCTCGGCATAGGGCGTTCCTTTTTCGCGGAGCAGCGCGCGGGGCGTCATTCCGGCCGTATCGATCATCTCAATGAGCAGCGCGCGTGACGGCGGGGTCTTCAGATACTCGACGATGTGCGGTTCGACGCCGGAATTGCGGATCAGCGCGAGTGTGTTGCGCGACGTGCTGCAGTCGGGATTATGGTAGATGACGATGATGGTCATGGAACGGCCCGTCCTTCAGCAGCAGGCGAGATCGGCGAGCAGCGGCTCGCAAAGTTCAGTACGGCCCTGACAGCAATCCTTCGCGAGGAAGGTCAACAGTGCGCGAAGCGTACCGATGTTGGCACGCTGGATCTGTTGGCGACCACGCCGCTCGGCAAGCACAAGATCAGCCTTGGCGAGCACGGCGAGATGGGTGGAGAAAGTGCTCTGGGTCAGCCCACTCGCTTCGACCAGCGCTCCGGTGGGCAGGCCGTCGGGCTCGTGCCGGACCAGCAGGCGGAAGGCATTAAGCCGGGTTGGGTGGGCCAAGGCGGCCATTACGGCCAACGCTAAATCCTGTTCCATATATCGGGATTATCCCGATAGATCGGCACGAGCAAGACTCATCGCGAAAAAGCGATAAAATGAGACCGCTTATGATGGCGACCTTNCACGGCGGGATGNTTCGCCGGTCCGAGGCTCGGGAGAACCCCGGGCTTTCCGGTGTGAGCTGCGTGTCATCTC
>BACX01000767.1 GCA_000333335.1 Sphingomonas-like bacterium B12
GGCGCGGAGCTGGCAGTGTGCAGCGGGATATGACGGGTGAGGCATGGCGCGATGTCGCAGCCTGATGCCCGTCTGCCAGCCACGATGCGGGCTGAGATTGCGGCTTTTGCGGAACAGATCCGGCAGACCGGCACCAATCTTTACGGCGAATTGGTGCGCGAGAATATTGCAGGAGCGATCCGGTGCAGCTTTCCAATGGCTGTCGGAGCGCTGGACGAAGGGCGGCTTGGCGAAGCGATAGACCATTTCATCTCCAGCCATCCGTCAATCCGTCCGCAATTTCACGAGATCGCCACGGAGTTTCTGATTTTCACGCAGAACTGGGGTGGCCTGCCACAATCGGTGCTTCCGATCCTGGAATATGAGTGGACGCTGCTGCAGGTCGAGATCGATGCGGCACAGGTTCCCACACGACCCGATATTCCTCTGCGCTCCTATAGTCGAGTGACGCTGAATCCCACGCTACGGGTTGTCCTGCTGCCATTCGACGTTTTTGCAGCTCTCGAAACGGACCGACAGAACACGGCGTCGCCCCGGCCGCATGCGATCTATCGAACCGCATCGCACGACGTGATGACACGCATGCTTTCGGCATCCGACTGCCTAATGATGGATGCGCTGCATAACAATGGCCCGCTCGTTCCGTCCGCCGTCGCCGCAATAGTCGCGGATGAACTGAAGCCATCTGCCGCCGACTGGATAAGTCTCGGTGTCAACGATGAAATTCTTTGCATTGCGGATCAAAAAGGAAATTCCCGATGAAAGTCCTGCGTTTTTTCGATGCGGCATTCCGTCACATCCAGACATTTGATTTTGTGCCGCTTCTCGCGATCAGGCTTTACTTGATCCCGATATTCTATGAAGGAGCGCACGCGAAGTTGACCGGTTTTCCCGCGCTCGTTCAATGGTTCGGCGCGCCTGCAGCGCAGGGCGGTCTCCATCTCCCTGCGCCGCTGCTGATGGCGACGCTCGCCACGGCCACCGAGACGGCCGGCTGCATCTGCCTGTTGTTGGGACTGTTCACGCGACTGATCTCGATCCCGCTGATGGTGACAATGACTGTAGCCGGCCTTTCGGTGCACTGGTCGCACGGATGGGCCGCAATTGCGGGCAAAACAGCGGAATCGACCCTGCGCTTCCAAGGCTTCATGGAATGGCTCGCACAGAATTTCCCCGGCCGGTTCAATTACATTACGCAGCTTGGTGATCCGATCATCCTCAACAACGGTATCGAATTCACCGTGACCTATGTCATCTTGCTCGCGGTTCTCCTTTTCCAAGGCGGGGGCCGTTACATCAGTCTTGATTACTGGATCGCGCGCAAGCGTCCGGCAGAAGCTTCGTGGCTGCTCGCCCCGCGCGACGAACGGACAGCTGCACCGTCTCTCAACTCCCGGCCGCTCGCACTCTGATTTCTCGTTGCACCGCGCTTTCGGTCAAGAGAGTGCTGGAACGCACATGCTATTTTGTGCCCGGTTTCCCCGTCATAAACGAGGGGGCCGGGCGCTGTGCTGCCTACCCGTGGCCTGAATACCAAGGCTGTTTGCAATCGGCGGAGGCGCAAGGCCCGTCGGTAGCCCAGTGTAATCGATCCGCAATCCAGTTCGTAATCATATGAAACCATCGTTAGATTGATTGAACCGGTCCGCACATAACCTTCCTCACGAACACTGGAGGAAAAGATGAGCTACTTCAACAAGATCGCGACCGCCCTGACCGGTTGCTGCATGCTCGCGATCGCCCCAGCTCAGGCGCACGGGGCCGATATCGTCGTCGTTGGCCACCCGACCTTTCGCGACTTGGAATTCGACTATAGCGGGGCCGATCGCGTGGCAGCTGCGCGTTCGTCGCTCGACGCTCTGATCCCCGCAGGAACCGACACGGCGATGGCCCGCGCAATCGTTCGAAAGGAAGGTGCGCATTGCCGTGATGCCGTCAATGACGGCGAAACCCGGTGCACCTTCGGCAGCTTTGACGGCGTGGACGATCATCTGCAGGATATCGTATGGACTGTGAAGCTCAACAGTCAGGCCGGCAAAATTTCGGATCTGAGCGTCGCACGCGAGACTTTCGGTTCCTAAGGTTCTGGACGACACACTGCCCCGTGTCGATCTGGAAGCCCCCGGCAGCGCCCCGCCCCGCGCTGCCGGGGCTCTTTATCTTGCTCCAGAAATTCTGAGAGATTAGCGGCTTGAAAGGGGAGGCCATGATGTTCTTTCGGCCAATAATGGTCGCCCTGACGATCCCGATCCTGTCCTATCTTGCGGTGCCTGCCCTTGGGGAGCCTGGTCCGGCCGTCATCGATCTACAATCTCTATCGGATGAGTTCGCAACCTACGCCTCGCCCGACATGGCCCGTTTTGCGATAAACAAGGCCATCCCTAGCGGTACGGGCCTCGACAAAGCGCAGGCGCTTCTCAAACAGGCCGGCGCATATTGTCGGGACGATCGGAAAACCGGTCGCCCCGAATGCGGCGCCCTTATCCCCGTTATCGGGGGTGATGGCAGCATCCAGCCGGTGCGATGGAATTTCGACTTCATCGCGAAGTCCGGTCACATCGTGACGATCGACGTCAATCTAAGCTAGATCGTGCTGTCCGTGGCTATGATCAGAGTCCACCCACGATCAGCAGTTCGCTTTCACGCCCGGCGGGGCAACGTCAGCGCCGTCTTTCATGTCAGGCCTTGGAAATTTTTGAGTGCCTCGGGTTCTCATCGGAAGATCAACGGCACATAGACGGATTATGGATGGCCCCAGTCCATTGGTGTTCCGCAGTAAGGAATGGAAAACGATGTTCGCGTCCATCGATCCCGTCATTTTGGCGCGTGCCCAGTTTGCCTTCACCGTCTCTTTTCACTTCATCTTTCCGGCCTTTTCGATTGGGCTTGCCAGCTTTCTCATGGTGCTCGAAGCAGCCTGGTTACGGACCGGCAAGGGTGTGTACGCAAACCTCTATCGCTACTGGCTCAAAATCTTCGCCGTCGCATTCGGCATGGGTGTCGTTTCGGGGTTGGTCATGTCCTACCAGTTCGGCACTAACTGGTCGGTATTTTCCACCAAGGCCGGTCCAATCATCGGGCCCCTCATGGCCTATGAGGTACTGACTGCTTTTTTCCTCGAAGCCGGCTTCCTCGGCGTGATGCTGTTCGGCATCTCGAAAGTCGGCAAGGGGCTACATTTCTTCGCCACTTGCATGGTCGCCCTGGGAACCCTGCTATCCGCAACCTGGATCGTCGATACCAACAGCTGGATGCAAACCCCTGCGGGCTTCGCGATCAACGCAAAGGGACAGTTCGTGCCGGCGGGGTCGTGGCTGCCCATCATTTTCAACCCAAGCTTTCCGTTTCGCGTCGCGCATACGGTTATCGCCGCCTATCTGACGACGGCGCTCGTTGTTGGCGCCGTCGGTGCCTGGCATCTGCTCAAGGATCGGAGCAATCCCGGTGCGAGGAAGATGTTCTCGATGGCTATGTGGATGGCAGCGCTCGTCACGCCGGTTCAGATTTTCGCCGGTGATGCCCACGGATTAAACACGCTCGAGCATCAGCCGGCCAAGGTGCTGGCCATGGAAGGTGATTATCACCCCAGCCCAAACGGCGCGCCGCTCGTCCTGTTCGGGTTGCCAAGCAACGCCGAGGCACGCGTTCGCTACGAGGTTTCCATTCCAAAGCTCGGCTCGCTGATCCTCCGTCACGATCCTGATGCGCCGCTTCCGGGCCTAAGCGACTTTCCGCGGTCCGACTGGCCGCCTGCACCGATCATATTCTGGTCGTTCCGGATCATGGTCGGACTGGGTTTTGCCATGCTCGGGCTCGGGCTTTGGAGTCTCGTGGCGCGCCTGCGCCGGAAATTGTTCGACTGGCCCTGGCTTCATCGGGCAGCGATCTGCATGGGGCCGGCCGGTTTCGTCGCCGTCATCGCAGGCTGGGTCACCACCGAAGTGGGGAGACAGCCCTTCACCGTATATGGCTTGCTCAGAACCGCTCAGTCCCATTCCCCGCTCGCCGCACCTGCTGTCGCGAGTTCGCTTGTGGCGTTCGTGCTGGTCTATTTCTTCGCGTTCGGTGCGGGCACTTATTATCTGCTCAGGCTGATGGCGAAGGCTCCCGAGCGCGGCGAATCCGAACCGCCCAACGTCCCTCAGCGAGCCGCGGGTATCACTCCGGCAGCGGCGGTCGCCACGCCGTCGCCGGCCGAGGAGCGGAGTTGATGACGCATCATGACCTCACGCTCGTTTGGGCCGGCATCATTGCCTTTGCCGTATTCGCTTATGTTGTCATGGACGGATTCGATCTTGGGATCGGTATCCTCTTCCCGACATTCGCAGTCGGTGAGGAACGCGACCAGGCCATGAACTCGATCGCTCCGGTGTGGGACGGTAACGAGACGTGGCTGGTCATGGGTGGCGGTGGCCTCCTTGCCGCCTTTCCTCTCGCTTATGCGATCATCCTGCCGGCAACCTACCCGCTCATGATCGCGATGCTGCTCGGCCTCGTATTTCGCGGCGTGGCGTTCGAGTTTCGATGGCGCGATCCGCGTCATCGCGCTTTCTGGGATGCGGCCTTTTCCGTCGGGTCGCTCATTGCCGCCGTCTCCCAGGGTATTGTTCTTGGCGCTATTCTTCAAGGCATTCACGTCGCAGCCGATGCCTATGCCGGCGGCTGGCTGGATTGGCTGAGCCCCTTCAGCCTGCTGACCGGCCTTTCCGTCGCGATCGGTTACGCGCTGCTCGGGGCCACCTGGCTGCTTTGGAAAACGGAGGGGGCAGCACATGATCATGCCCGCCGCCTCGCCCTATGGCTCGGGATTGCAACGCTTGCCGCGCTCGGCGCCGTCAGCGCCGCCACGCCGTTCCTCGCTTATGACTACTGGCGGCGCTGGTTCATGATGCCCGATGTGCTGTTGACTGCACAGGTTCCGCTACTGGTCGTCATCGCCGCCGTTGCCTATTTCTGGTCTCTGCGCACTGGCAGGCAAAGGCTTCCCTTCCTGATCGCCCTTGGATTCTTCCTGCTCGGCTTCATCGGTCTGGGGATCAGCATCTTCCCCTATGTCGTGCCACGCGCGATCACGATCTGGGACGCTGCCGCGCCGCCGCTGAGCCAGGTTTTCCTTCTGATGGGTTCGATCTTCATCATTCCCTGCATCCTGCTCTACACAAGCTGGGCTTATTGGGTGTTCAGGGGGAAAGTCGGAACTCATGGCTATCATTGATGGTGGGGAGGAACCGTTTTGGAAACGGCTGCTATGGATGGCAGCGATTTGGACCGGCAGTGTAGTCGTTCTCGCCGCAATCGCGGCCGTCATTCGCTTCTGGCTAAATGCTTGATCTACCAACCCCCATCATTTCGAGGCATGCTAATACGGAATTAAGATCGTAATCATCATTATCTAGCCTTGGACGGATCAATCCGATTCTCGTATCGAAGCTTTCGGAAGGATCGCCAATGACGCTTGAACAGCTTCGCATTTTCGTCGCCGTTGCCGAACGCCAGCATGTCACGCGTGCCGCCGAGGCGATCAACGTCACCCAGTCCGCCGCCAGCAATGCAATCGCGGCGCTGGAGGCCCGGCACGGCGTCCCTCTGTTTCACCGTGTCGGACGTCGCATCGAACTGACCGAGGCGGGCCACATGTTTCTGGACGAGGCCCGCGCCGTGCTGGGCCGGGCATCGGCCGCCGAGCTGGCGCTGGCGGAATATGGCGAGCTGAAGCGCGGCACGCTGCGCGTCGTCGCCAGCCAGACCATCGCAAGCTACTGGCTGCCGACGAAGCTCTCCGATTTCCATGCGCGCCATCCGCAGATCGCGATCGAGCTCAGCATCGACAACACCGAAGGAGCCGCGCAGCGCGTGCTCGAAGGCACCGCCGAACTGGGCCTTGTCGAGGGCGTGATCGACGAGCCAGCGCTTGCCTCCTGGACGGTTGGCGAGGATCGGATGCTGCTCGTCTCGTCTTCGCCGATCGAAGCTGTCGATGCAGAGTGGATACGATCGGCGCGCTGGATTGTCCGCGAACAGGGTTCCGGCACGCGCTCGACCTTCGAGGAAGTGCTCCGCGCGAAAGGGGTCGCCCCGGCCGATCTCCAGATCGGGATGGTGATGCCGTCCAACGAGGCCGTGCGCAGCGCGGTCGAAGCCGGCTCGGGCGTCGCGGTGCTGTCCGAGCTTGTCGTCCGGCGCGCCCTTGCGGCCGGCGACCTGCACGCGCTGCCTTTCCAAATGCCGACCCGCCCGTTCCACGCGCTTCGCCATAAGGAGCGCTATCGAACGCGCGCCGCCGATGCGATGACCGATCTTCTCAAGGAGAAGCAGAAATGACGATCTCCGACGACGTGCAGCAGGTGGTCACCGGCTTCCGGCCCTTCGCCCGCCTCGACCATCCGCGCGAGGTGATCCGCCAGTTCACGCCCAACTGGTTCGCGGCCACCATGGGCACCGGCATCCTGGCGCTCGCCCTGCCGCAAATTCCCGGCATCGGCCCGTCACTGAAGCCAATCGGCGAGGGGCTGTGGCTCTTCAACATCGCGCTCTTCACGTTGTTCACCGCGCTCTATGGCGCGCGCTGGGCGATGTTCGGGCATGAGGCGCGGCGCATCTTCGGGCACAACACCGTCTCGATGTTCATCGGCACGATCCCGATGGGGCTCGCCACGATCATCAACGGATGCCTCGCGTTCGGGATCGGCCTGTTCGGGCCGGACATCGTGCCCATTGCCCAGGCCCTGTGGTGGATTGACGTCGCGATGGCGCTCGCCTGTGGTGTGCTGATCCCCTACCTCATGTTCACCCGCCACCAGCACAGCCTCGATGGCATGACGGCGGTTTGGCTGCTGCCAGTAGTTGCGGCCGAGGTCGCGGGCGCATCCGGCGGACTGCTCGCGCCGCATCTGTTCGATATGCACAATCAGTTCGTGGTGCTGGTAACGTCCTATGTGCTGTGGGCCTATTCGGTCCCGGTCGCGCTCAGCATCCTCGCAATTCTGATTCTACGCATGGCGCTCCACAAGCTGCCGCACGAGGGCATGGCGGCCTCATCCTGGTTAGCGCTCGGGCCGATCGGCACCGGCGCGCTGGGCATGCTGGTGCTGGGCGGCGACGCGCCCGCGATCCTTGCCGCGAACGGGCTGGCGACGATCGGTCCGGTCGCGCAGGGGATCGGGGCCATCGCGGGCCTGACGCTCTGGGGCCTTGGCCTCTGGTGGCTGATCCTCGCGCTGCTCATCACCGTCCGTTACTGGCGCGCCGGCATCCCGTTCAATCTCGGCTGGTGGGGCTATACCTTCCCGCTCGGCGTCTACACGGTCGCGACCTTCCGCCTCGGTACGACGCTGCATCTCGCCTTCTTCGGCTATGTCGGCACTGCGCTGACCGTCACGCTGGCGCTGATGTGGCTGCTGGTCATGTTGAAGACGCTTGCCGGCGCATGGAAGGGCAATTTGTTCGTATCCCCGTGCATCGCGACGCCGAACTGATCAGGCTTGCCTCATCGCACGCTGAGCGTGATCCGGTGCCAGCTTGTCGAAAGATAGCCGGCGAAATTCCAGACATCGGCGGGGTTGGACGGCTGCGATTGGCCGGCCTCGTCAATGGCTCGAACGACAATCTCGTATTGCCCCGCCGAGAAGTCCGCCGTCCGCGACCATAAGGTCCAGCTCCAGGGGGTATCGTCCGGCTTATGAAGGTCGGCCTGCTCCCAATGCTCACCGCCGTCGGTGGAAATCTCGACGCGGGCAATTTTTCGGGCATAGGCAACGGCAT
>BACX01000766.1 GCA_000333335.1 Sphingomonas-like bacterium B12
CGCCTCGCGCAGTTCGGCCGCCTGCATGTCGGGCAGGTGATGGCGATGATGCGCCACCACGATGGCACGACGCAGCGTCTCCAGCCGGGGATCGGCGAGCGCCCGGCGCTCGGAATTGAGGCCGAACAGCTTGGTGACCATCCGTTCGAGTCGGCCGGGCTTCTCGATGCTGCCGAGGCGATCGGTGCGGGCGAGCGCGATCACCTGCTCCTCGAGATCGGTGAAGGTCGCAGGTTCCATCGGCGGCACGCGGTAGGGCGCCACGTCCGGCGAGCGCGGCTGCGGATCGATGTCGGTACGGACGGTCGCCCGATACGCCATGTTCGCCTCCTTGCTCAAAACCAGACTCACGGGCCGGAAATCCGGCATCCCGCACCGCAGCCGCGTACCCATAAGGGACACGCTGTCAAGCGCGAGAAGGGCGAAATGCGACCTTCCGGGTGAACGCAGGATTGCTGGAACGGACTGCAGTGCAGCAAAGGCGGTGATCTGTTTATGCGATCCTTACGGCATCCGCCGCGATTGCTGCTCGAACCCTTACGCGGAACCGCCCCAGATGACAGGCTCGACGTCATCCGGAGGAGACCGACATGCATCCCGCCAGCAAGCCCGAGCGATCCCTTTTGCTACACGGCGCGGGCTTGGCGATGCTCGGCCTTGCCTGGTTCCTGGGGCATCTGCTTGTCGCCATCGGCTTCGGCCATGCCGGGCACGAACCGGCCGTCGCCTACCCGCTGGCCTTGATCACCTTCCTGATGGCGAGCGCCGGGGTGGCGCTGGCGGTGATGGGACCGCGCCTGTTCCACCGGGTGATCGTCGCCGATCGCTGGCTGCCCCACGTTCCCGCGACCTTCCGCGAACAGAAGCCAGAGGATCGCGCCTGACCACCATCCTGCGCTAGAGCCGGCCCCGCACGACAACGGAGTCGCTCGAGTGCAGGACGATCACGGGGCCGGCCGCCCTCGCCTCTATGTCACCCGCCGCCTGCCGGGCGCGGTGGAGGCGCGACTCGCCAGCCTGTTCGATGCGTCTTTCAACGCCGACGACACTCCTCGCACGCGCATCGAACTGGAAGCCGCGCTGCGCGAGTATGACGCTGTCCTGCCGACGATCACC
The DNA here is from genome assembly GCA_000333335.1 of Sphingomonas-like bacterium B12. Lineage (GTDB taxonomy): Bacteria > Pseudomonadota > Alphaproteobacteria > Sphingomonadales > Sphingomonadaceae > Solisphingomonas. The sequence goes on from BACX01000766.1 coordinate 1,117, forward strand.
GATCGTTTCGATGCGGAGCTGCTCGGCCTGCCCGGTCGGCGCTCCCGCCTGCTCGCCAATTTCGGTGCGGGCGTCGATCATATCGACCTCGCCGCCGCTCAGGCCAACGGCGTCGCCGTCACCAACACGCCCGATGCGCTGACCGACGCCACCGCCGATATCGCGATCCTGCTGATGCTGATGGCGGCGCCCCGTGCGGGCGAAGGCGAGCGCGAGTTGCGTGCCGGGCGCTGGGTCGGCTGGCGGCCGACGCACATGATGGGGCAGGCGATGTGCGGCAAAACGCTCGGGCTCGTCGGTTATGGGCGCATCGCGCGCGCCACGGGGCTGCGCGCTGCCGCGTTCGGAATGCGGGTGATCCATCACAGCCGCCGCCCGTCGGGCGAGCCGGGCTATGTCGATACGCTGGAAACGCTTGCGGAGGAGGCGGACATCCTCTCACTCCACGTCCCCGGCGGGGCCGGCAACCGCCATCTGGTCGACGCGGTGCTGATCGCGCGGATGAAGCCCAACGCGATCCTGATCAACACCGCACGCGGCCCGGTGGTGGACGAGGCGGCGCTCGCCTCGGCGCTCCGCGAAGGCCGGATCGCGGCGGCCGGGCTGGACGTCTACGAGCGCGAGCCCACCATCCATCCCGATCTGCTGGCCTGCGAGAAAGCGGTGCTCCTCCCCCATCTCGGCAGCGCGACGATCGAGACGCGCACCGCAATGGGGATGCAGGCCACGGACAATCTGGAGGCGTTCTTCGCCGGCCGCGAATTGCCCAACCGTGTCGCCTGACCCTCGCACGCTTGATCTCGCCGCCGCGACGATCCGCCCGGCGCTCGGCGACTCTCTGCTCGTCATCGGCCTGTGCGGCGCGCAGGGGAGCGGTAAGTCCACGCTGGCCGCCGGGCTGGCCACCCTGTTCCGGCAAGAAAGCGTGCCGAGCGCGATCCTGTCGATCGACGATCTCTATCACACGAAGGCGGAGCGCGAGCGGCTGGGGCGCGAGATCCATCCGTTGCTGCGCACGCGCGGCGTCCCCGGCACGCACGACCTCGTGCTCGGCCATCGGGTGATCGACGATCTGGCATCTGGCCGCTCCACCCGCCTGCCGCGCTTCGACAAGGCGATCGACGATCGCGCCCCGGCCTCGCAACGGGAGATCGCGCCCGCCGGGACGCGCCTGCTGATCCTCGAAGGCTGGTGCGTCGGCGCGCGTCCGCAAGCCCAGACGGCCTTGGTTGAACCGGTCAATGCGCTGGAGCGGGACGAGGACTTGCAAGGCATCTGGCGCCATTACGTCAACGGCCAACTGACCGGACCCTATCAGGATCTGTTCGCGCGGGTCGACCGGCTGATCCTGCTCGCCGCGCCCAGCTTCGACATCGTGCTGCGCTGGCGGATCGAGCAGGAAGAGGCGCTCCGCCGTGAACGCGAAGGCGGCATGTGCGACGCTGAGATCGCCCGCTTCATCCAGCATTACGAACGGCTGACCCGCCACATCCTCAGCGAGATGCCGGCGCGCGCGGACCTCGTCGTCCCACTCGCCGAGGATCGCTCGCCGCGCCTCAGAGGATGATCTCGAAGCTCCCGCCGCCGCCCGGCTCGCCCGCATAGCGGATCGCGCCGTGGTGGAGCAGCACCACCTGCCGCGCGAAGCTCAGCCCCACGCCGGTGCCGGCGCGCTTGGTGGTGAAGAAGGGCAGGAAGATCTCGCCGAGATACTGCTCCGGTACGCCCGGCCCATTGTCTTCGACCATGATCCGCACGCGATCGAGCGGCAGCGCCTCGATCGACAGGGACACACGCGGCGCGGGGCCATGCTCGCTGGCCGCCTCGCCGCCGTTCTTCATCAGGTTGAGCACGACTTGCGAAAGCAGCTCGGGATCTGCGTTCAGCTGCAAGCGATCGGGCGCGACCGACACCGCCAGCTCGACCCGCTCGCCCACGGGCATCGCGCGATAGAGCCGCGCCAGCTCGTCGGCCCACGTCCTCGCGGCGAAGCGGCGCGGCGCGATGGCGGGGGCGCGGCTGAACTCGCGATAGCTCTCGACGAAGTGCATGATCCCCGCCGCGCGGCGTGCCAGCGTCTCCACCGCGATGCGCGCGTCGCCGATCGCCGGATCGTCGCCCTTGTCGATCTCACCCATGATCGAGACGGCGCTTTCGGCGAGCGACGTCACCGGCGTCATGGAATTCATGATCTCGTGGGTCAGCACGCGGACGAGATCGGCCTGTGTCGCCACTTCGGCGGCATCCAGCTCGCCCTGGATGATCTGCACCGATACGATCCGCCACAGCCGCCCCAGCCGCTCGACCTGGGTAACCGCCACCATCGCGCGCTGCGGCAGGCCGCCGATCGTCACCCGACAAAGCCGCCGGTCGCCCGGAACGACATCGGTGAGCGCCGCGACGAAGCCCTCGCCATAGACCGCCAGATCGACAACGCGCGTGCCCTTCGCCTGCCCGAACAGACGGCGCGCGGCCTTGTTGGACAGCTCCACCCGTCCATCCGCATCGATGGCGAGAATCGGGGTCGGCGCCTCGTCCACCAGCGTGGCAGCGAAACGATTCTCGGCGGCCTCGGCCGCGCGATGATCGCGCAGACGGCGGATGCCGGCGTTGAGCGTCGCGCCCAGCGTGTCGAAGCCGCTACCCTGCCCGCTCTCGCGGAACACCTGCGTCAGATCCTCGTGGCGGATCGCGGTGGCGAAGCGGGTCATCTCGGCATTGCTGCGCGATACCGCCCGCCACAGCGCCGCGGCGGCGGCGATCGCCAGCAGACCGAACAGAGTCACCGTCGCGACATGTCCCGGCTGCGTCAGGAACCAGACGAAGCCGAACAGCAGCACGACCAGAACCGCCATGTGCCCCGCCAGCCGCAGGACGAAGGGCTGCCTAGAGCCCATGCTTCTCCATCCGCCGGTAGAGCGAGCCGCGCGTCAGGCCCAGTTCGGAAGCGGCGTTGGAGATGTTGTAGCCGTGCTTCTGGAGCGCGCGCTCGATCAGTTGGCGCTCGGCGCGGTCTAGGTTGAGGTCGGCCGCGACCGGTTCGACCACGGCGGACGCCTGCACATGCGGCACCGGCGCCGATGCCGGCCTGGGCAAAGGGAAGTCCTTGATCGCGAGCGTCGCTCCGTCGGCGAGGATGATCGCGCGTTCGGCGGCATGGCGTAGCGCACGCACGTTGCCCGGCCAGTCGTAGGAGACCAGCGCGTCTCGCACGTCATCGGGCAGCAACGGCGCCGGCCGATCGTAGCGCGCGGCATATTGGCGCAGATAATGGTCGAGCAGCAGCGGGATGTCCTCACGCCGGTCCCGCAACGGCGGCAGTTCGATCTCGACGGTGTTGAGCCGGTAGAGCAGATCCTGCCGGAATCGGCTCTCGCTACCGAGCTGATCGGGCGGCAGGTTGGTCGCCGAGATCACCCGCACATCGATCGGCACGGGAGCGTTGGCACCGACCGGCGTTACCTTGCGCTGCTCCAAGGCGGTCAGCAGCTTGGGCTGGAGATGGAGCGGCAGGTTGCCCACCTCGTCCAGAAAGAGCGTGCCCGCGTCCGCCGCCTGCAGCCGCCCGACGCGATCGGCGCGGGCATCGGTGAACGCGCCCTTCACATGGCCGAACAGCTCGGAATCGAAGAGGCTTTCCGCGACCGCGCCGAGATCGACCGAGAGCATGATCTTGGCGAAGCGGCGCGAGTGACGGTGCAGTTCGCGGGCGACCAGTTCCTTGCCGGTGCCGTTCTCGCCGAGGATCAGGACGTTGGCGTCGGTCGGCCCGGCCTTCTCGATCAGCGAGAGCACGCGCGCCATCGCCGGCGAGGAGCCGAGCAACGGGGTTTCCGATGGTGCTGCGACCGGCGGGACAGACGCCTTGCCGACATTGCTCTGTCGCCGCGACCGACTGAGCGCGGCCGCCGAACGCACCGCCGAAAGCAGCTTCTCGTTGGCCCAGGGCTTGGAGACGAAATCGGTCGCCCCCTCCTTCATCGCGCGCACCGCCACCTGAACGCCGCCATGCGCGGTGATCAGCACCACCGAAACATGGGGATCGCGTTCCAGTATCTTGCCCAGCCAGCGGAAGCCCTCGCTGCTGTCGGTCGCGCCGCGCGCGAAATTGGCGTCGAGCAGGATCACGTCGGGCCGCGCGTCCGCCATCCAGTCGACCGCCTGTTGCGGCTGCGGCGTCACCCTCACCTCGGCGAAGAGCTGGCGCAGCAGCAGCCGCGCGGCGAGGAGGATGTCCTCGTCGTCGTCCACCACGATGCACAGACCGAACGGCTTTTCGCTCAAGACCCACTCCTTCGATGCCCGTTTGCTGCCATCGTTCGGCAGCGGCGACAACGTCTGTTTCCGGACACTCGACTGTCCGGATCCGGACAGTTCGAGAACAGGCAATCGTAGCCGCCCGCCCGAAAAGCCCGGATTTCTCGACTTTCGTCGAATTGGCACGGCTCCTGCTGAGTGTTTCCCGTGACCGACATGTCGCCGGCCACGAGGAAAGGAGTGATCCCATGCGTAATTTCGTCACCACCCTGATGTTCGCCGGAGCCAGCCTCCTCGGCACCGCCGGCATCGTCGCCTATGCCGATCCGGCAATGGCCGAGACACCGACCGCGACCGTCCATTACCAGAACGCGGAACTCGCCAGCACGGATGGCCGCGCAGCGATCGCCAAGCGGATCCGCTTCGCCGCCGCCCGCATCTGCGAGACGACCGAAGCCGGCCAGCCATTCGTCGAGGGCGCGTGCCGTGCCCAGGCCTACGCCAGCGCCGCAGCCGAGCTGTCGGCCCGCTGATGAGCACGCCCGGCGCGGCCATGGATCGCCGCATCGAGCGGCCTCGCACCGACCGCCGCTGGCGCTGGGCTGCCGCGGCGGTCGGTCTGCTGGCGCTGCTCGTCCTCGGCTGGAGGCTGATCCCGTCGAGCGGATCGACCGATGTCGCCGCCGCCGACATCGAGACCGGCAATGTCGCGCGCGAACGGTTCGAGGATTACCTCCCCGTGCGCGCCACCGTCGCGCCCAATATCACCACCTTCGTCGGCGCCGTCTCGGGCGGGCAGGTCGAGAAACTGCTCGTGCAGGACGGCACCGCCGTGACCGAGGGCCAGCCGATCGCGACCCTGATCAACCCCGCGCTCAAGCTCGACGTTCTGACCCGCGAGGCGGAGATCGCCAGCCAGCTCGGCACGCTTTCGGGCGACGATCTGGCGCTGGAGAAGAGCCGCCTCGATCGCGCCAGCCAAACCTCGTCGGCCAGCTACGATCTCATCAAGGCCAACCGCGATCTCTCGATCCGCCAGCAGCTCCATGACCAGGGATTCGTGTCCGACGAGGGCGTGAAGAGCTATCGCGAGGAGGCCGACTATCAGCAGAAGCGCCTCGCCCAGCTCCAGTCCGGCCAATCGCGCGAGGACAAGACGGCGAACCTGCAAGCCTCGCGCCTCGCCGAGACCCGTGCGCGGCTGACCAGCAACCTCACCGCCGTGCAGGCAGGGCTGGACGCGTTGATGGTCAAGGCGCCCGTCACCGGCCGCCTCACAAACTTCACCATCCAGCCCGGCCAGATGCTGAAGGCCGGCGACCAGGTCGGCCAGGTCGACAGCGAGGGTTCGTGGAAGCTCGTCGCCGACGTCGACGAATATTATCTCGGCCGCGTCGCGGTCGGACAGCGCGCCAGCGGCGACGACGGGCTGACGCTCACCGTCACCAAGGTGCTGCCCGCCGTCACCAACGGACGCTTCCGCATCGAACTCGGCTTCGTCGGAGCGCCGCCCAAGGGCCTCAACCGCGGCCAGACCACCGACATCCGCGTGACGCTGGGCTCCGCCCGCGAGGCACTGACCGCCCCGGTCGGCGGCTGGCTGGACAGCGGCGGCGGCAATTCGGCCTATGTGATCGACGCCGACGGCCGCCACGCCCGCCGCCGCCCGATCCGTACCGGCGCGCGCAATCCGGAACAGGTCGAGATCCTCTCCGGCCTCGCCCCCGGCGACCGCATCGTAACCTCCAACACCGCCGCCTACGACAAGAGCGGCACCCTCAACATCCGCTGACGGAGATCCTGATGATCCACCTCGAATCCATCCAGCGCCGCTATATCTCCGACGAGGTCGAGACCACCGCGCTCGTCGACATCAACCTGGAAGTGGCCGAGGGCGAGTTCCTCGCCATCATGGGGCCTTCGGGCTGCGGCAAGTCGACCCTGCTCAACATCCTGGGCACGGTCGACCGGCCGAGCGCAGGCCGCTACCTCTTCGGCCAGCATGGCGACCTAGCGGTGCTGGACGAGGCGGCGCTGGCGCAGATGCGCGGCCAGACCCTCGGCTTCGTCTTCCAAAGCTTCAACCTGATCGACGAACTGACGATCCAGGAGAATGTCGCGCTGGGCCTCGCCTACCGGAAGGGTTCGCAGGGCGACAAGAAGCAGCGGATCGAACAGGCGATGGACCGCGTCGGCATATCGCACCGCGCACGCCATTACCCGCACCAGCTCTCCGGCGGCCAGCAGCAGCGCGCCGCGATCGCCCGCGCCATCGTCGGCGATCCCAGCCTGATCCTCGCCGACGAGCCGACCGGC
>BACX01000765.1 GCA_000333335.1 Sphingomonas-like bacterium B12
CGGAGCGCCGCTCCCGCGAATAGCCTCCGACGGCGCCGAGGCCACCGTCCACGACCAGCGCCCATCCCCGGTGCCGGGTCGGCATCATCTCGGCGAGCAGCGCATAGGTGACCGGGAGCATGCCGCCGGCGGCCGCGCCCATCATGAAACACATGCCGATGTTCCACGCGAGGCTCGGCATCGCGCCGCAGATCGCCGTGCCCACGAAGAACGGCCAGCGCGTCCACCAGCTGGTTGCGGAACCGCGCCAGCAGCCCGGCAATCTCCGCCTCGCCGAAGATCGAAACCAGCGAGGCGGCCGGTGAGGGGGCGCCGGACGGGCGCCAGGGCGTAATCGCGGCGAGCAGGGTCTCGGGCGTGAAGGGTTTGGCGATGTGGCCATCCATGCCGGCCGCCCGGCCCCGTTCGATCGCATCGCCCGGCGGCACGGCGGTGAAGGCGAGGATCGGTGTCGCGGCGTTCGGCCCGTCGCCGGCGCGGATCGCGCGCGTCGCCGCGAAGCCGTCGATTCCGGGCATCTGGATGTCCATCAGGATCAGCGTGAACGCCTGTGCCTGTGCCGCGCTGACCGCCGCTCCGCCATTTTCCGCCTCTTCCGCCTGCCAGCCGGCGGCCGATGCGATGCCGCGGGCAAGGCTTCGGTTGGAGGGTTCGTCATCGACGATCAGAATGGAAGGCCTGTTATTCAAACGCCTTATCCGCTCCAGCCGCACATTTGTGCAGCACGGCACGGAATAGCCTGCTCTGGATTGGCCGTAAATCGACAATTGAAACCGAATCTGCTTTCTGCGACTTCTGTCTAATCGGAACCAGAAAGACTGGTCATGGCAGCGATGGGGCGCTGTCGGGCTGGAGACAGGGGTGCTGTGTCAGGCTCAAGATTGTTGCTTGCGGACGATCATCCGCTCATTCGCGGGGTGCAGGAGATCGCATTCTCCGGCGAGATTATCGCAATCGTCGTGGCCGAGAGCTACGAGGCGGCTCG
>BACX01000764.1 GCA_000333335.1 Sphingomonas-like bacterium B12
ACGCGATCGCGTGGGTCACCGCCTCGCGCAGCCCCTGGATACGCGGCCCCTGCACCTGCCGCTCGTCGGGCGCCATGCCGCCGAGCGTCTTGAGCAAGGCCGTCACGCTCCCCTGCTTGCCGAGTGCTGTGACGCGCGCCGTCTCCAGCGCCTCGGGCGTGTCAGCGGCGGCGATGGCGCCGAGCAGGTCGCTTTGCAGCGTATGGATATCGGTGGTCATGTCCGGTCCGGATCAGGGGGTGTCGGGCAGGCCCTTAGGACAGGGCGACCCCAAAAAGCAAAGGGCGCGGCGACCATGTGGCCGCCGCGCCCCTTAAAGGCTTTTCGCGTTACGGCTTACGCCGCGACGCGGGCACCCTCGGGCAGAGCCGCCTTGGCCTGCGCGATGATGGCCTTAAACGCCTCGCCCTCGTGCATGGCGATGTCGGCGAGGACCTTCCGGTCCAGCTCGACGCCGGCCAGCTTCAGGCCGTGCATGAACACGCCGTAGGTCAGGCCCTCGACGCGCACCGCCGCGTTGATACGCTGGATCCAGAGCGCGCGGAACGAGCGCTTCTTCACCTTGCGGTCGCGATAGGCATACTGGCCGGCCTTCTCGACGGCCTGGCGGGCGATGCGGATCGTGTTCTTGCGACGGCCGCGATAGCCCTTCGCCTGATCGAGAATCCGGGTGTGCTTGGCGCGGGTGGTAGTACCCCGCTTCACGCGTGCCATGTGTCAGTACTCCTCAGTTCAGACCGTAAGGCGCCCAGAGCTTCACGCGGGCCGTATCGGCCTCGGCGAGCACGGTGGTGCCGCGGTTGGTGCGGATGTACTTGGCATTGTGCGAAATCAGGCGGTGGCGCTTGCCGGCCACGCCATGCTTCACCTTGCCGGTGGCGGTGAGCTTGAAGCGCTTCTTCACGCCGCTCTTGGTCTTCAGCTTGGGCATTTTCGACTCCTTATGATGTCGATTGCGAGTCGGCCACGGCAGCCCTTTTAGCCGGACGACCCCTCGATCGAAGCGGGCGCCTATAGGGAGAA
>BACX01000763.1 GCA_000333335.1 Sphingomonas-like bacterium B12
GGATGCAAAATGTGCCGCTCGCCTACCGGGGGCCTGCCCGGACATGGTAAAGATCGCCGGCTCGACTTTCGTATATCGTTGGAATCCGTACTTATGGCCTCTTCCCTGCGGCCGTTCGGTAAGCGTATCGTTGACCTTATGCAGCTTCGTCCCTTCCACCTTGCCTTTCCCGTCCACGATCTTGCGGAGGCGCGCGCTTTCTATGGCGGCACGCTCGGCTGCGCGGAGGGGCGAAGCAGTGAGTCGTGGATCGATTTCGATCTCTACGGCCACCAGATCGTCGCGCACCTGGATGCCGGGAGAGCGACGGGGACGGTCATCGCCAATTCGGTGGATGGGCATGACGTGCCCGTTCCGCATTTCGGCGTGGTGCTCGGTTGGGAGGAATGGCACGCGCTCGCCGATCGGCTGAAGTCGGCCGGCACGCATTTCGGCATCGCGCCCCATATCCGCTTCGTCGGGCAACCGGGCGAGCAGGCGACGATGTTCTTTCAGGATCCGTCGGGCAATGCCCTGGAGTTCAAGGCATTCCGCGACATCGGGAAATTGTTCGCGACGACGTGAAACGGGCCGGGTGTCTCCACCCGACCCGCCTGGTCACTCAGTAGCCGTAATAGCCGCGGCCATAATAGCCGTTATAGCCGTAGCGAAGATGGTGGCGCCATTCCCGGCGACGATCGCGCTCATGATGACGCCACTCGCGATGGCGGTCCCAGCGGTCGCCGCGATCCCAGCCGTGATGTCGGCCACGATCGTGATGATATCCGCCGCCATAATATTGGGCGGAGGCGGGCGCGGCGCCGATCGCGGTCGCGCCGATCGTTGCGGCGGTGGCCAGAATGATGAGACCCATGCGCATGACAGAACTCCTTTCCTTCATGACAAGACTCACTCTAGGCCTCCGCAACTGAACTGCTGCTGAGGTCGCCGTTCATGGCGGCGCAAGTCGAGCGTTGCGGATATGAAAAAGGCCGGGCGTTCTGCCCGGCCTTTTCCAAGGTGAAGCTGGAAGATTTTACCAGCGGCGACCGTGCCAGCCGCGATGGTAATAGCCGCGGCCATAATAACCGCGATGCCAGCCGCGACCGTAATAGCCGCGATAACCACCGTAATAGCCGCCGTAAACAACGGGCGGCGGGGCATAATAGCCGCCGTAATAAGCGGGGTAATAGCCACCGCCGTAATAAGCCGGATAGGCCGGACCACCGATACCGACCGACACGAACGTCCGCGCAGAAGCGGGCGTGGCGACGACCGCGGCACCGCCGAGCGCAGCAGCGGCGACGAGGGCCAGGGGGACGATACGCATGACGACACCTCTCGAATGTTTCAGCGTTCCATATCTAGGCCGTTCTGCCTGAACCGCCGCTGATCCGGCCGTTCACACAGGCGCAAGCCCGATAACCGTTCAACGCTTCGGCGAGGCGGTTGGTCCCGCCGGCGTCGCGCTGGTGACACGCCAGATCGCATTGCCGCCATCGTCCGCCACCAACAGCGCACCGTCCTTCGCGATCGTCACACCGACGGGGCGGCCGTGAGTCTCCTCGCCATCGGGCGACAGGAAGCCGGTGAGCACATCGACCGGCTTGGCGCCGCTCGGGCTGGACATGTCGGGCGCAGGGCAGGGCGGCGTGTCGCAGATGTCGCCGACATGCTTGCCGAACGGCACGAACACCACCTTGTAGCCGGACGGCGGCTTGCGGTTCCACGATCCGTGCTGGCCGATGAAGGCACCATGCGCGAACGTCGGGCCGAGCTTCGCGCCGTCCGCGAAGGCAAGGCCCAGCGAGGCGGTGTGCGCGCCCAGCGCGTAATCGGGTTTGCGGGTGTCGTCGATATAATCGGGCGCCGGATCCTTCACTCGCTTATCGACATGATCGCCCCAGTAGCGCCAGGGCCAGCCGTAGAAGCTGCCCGGCGGCACCGAGGTAAGATAATCGGGCACAAGATCCGATCCCAGCTCGTCGCGCTCGTTGGAGACGGTCCAGAGCATACCGTCCGGCGTCCAGGCCATGCCGTTGGGGTTGCGGATACCCGCCGCGTAGGTTTTGTGCGCGCCGGTCTTCGGATCGACCTCCCAGATCTGGGCGCGATCCTTCTCCGCCGCGATTCCCCTCTCGTCGACGTTGGAGTTAGAGCCGATCGTCACGTAGAGCTTCGATCCGTCCGGCGAGGCGATGACGTTCTTGGTCCAGTGATGATTGATCGTGCCCGCCGGCAGGTCGGTCACCTTGCGCGGCTTCGCGGCGATGCGCGTCTCGCCGGTCTTGTAGGGGAAGGCGAGCAGTGCGTCGGTGTCGGCAACGTAGAGCGTGTCGCCGACCAGCGCCATGCCGAAGGGCGAGTTCAGGCCGGAGAGGAACACCGTCCTCTGGTCCGCCACGCCGTCTCCATCGGTATCGCGCAGCAGCGTGATCCGGTTGGCGGACGGGGCGCCGGCGCCCGCCTTCTTCATGAACATCTCCGTGATGCTGCCCTTGATGCCGGGATTGTCGTCGGGTTTGGGCGGCGTGTTCGTTTCGGCGACCAGGACGTCGCCATTGGGCAGCGCCAGCAGCCAGCGCGGATGATCGAGCCCGCGCGCAAAGGCGTTGACCTTCAGGCCCGTTGCGGGCGTCGGCGCCTCATTGTCTTTCCAGCCGACGATCTTGGCGATCGAGACGGTCGGGACGAGGTGATGCACCTCCGGCAGCAGGGTAGGATCGGGGCCTTCCTCGGCGGTGATGTCCTGCTTCGCCTTCTCGCCGCAACCGGTGAGGGCGACGATGATGGCGAGAGGAATGATGGCGCGCTTCATGACAGTCTCCGGCGAGTTCGCGGTCTTGCGCCGCGTGTACGGGAAACATGCCGAAGGCGAAATGGATGCGGCTTGCGCGACTTCTCTCTCCGAAGGGAAAGCTCACTCCTCCCCAAGAGTCTCCGCGACGGGCGGGTGCAGGCGCAGTCGTGTCACGCGGCGATGGTCTCCATCGGTGACCTCCAGCGTCCAGCCGCTCTCATGCTCCAGCATGTCGCCGACCTGCGGGATGCGGTCCGCGATCGAGGCGGCGAGGCCGCCCAGCGTGTCGATCGGCTCGTCGGTCTCGCCGAGGCGCGGATCGACCGTCTCGGCGACATCCTCCAACTCGGCGCGCGCATCGGCATCCCAAGCGCCGTCGTCGAGCGGCACGAGAAGCTGCGTCGGGGCATCGTCATGCTCGTCCTCGATGTCGCCGACGATCTCCTCGACCAGATCCTCGATGGTGACGAGGCCCTCCGTGCCCGAATATTCGTCCACCACGATGGCGAGGTGGGTCTGCGTCGCGCGCATCTCGGCGAGCAGCTCGATCACGCCCATCGCCTCGGGCACGTAGCGCGGCTGGCGGATCAGTGCGGTGATCGCGGCGGGTTTCGGCGCGGCGCCGGCGAGGATCGCGAACACGTCCTTGACGTGGATCATGCCGGTGACGGTGTCGAGCGTCTCCTGATAGACGGGCAGGCGCGAATGGCCGGCATCGGCGAAGAGCTTCACCAGCTCCTCGAAGCTCGCGTCCTGATCGATGGCGATGATGTCGCCGCGCGGGACGGCGACGTCCCGAACGGTACGCTCGCCGAAATCGAGCAGATTGCGCAGCATGATGCGTTCGACCGGCGAGAGATCGAGCGCGTTGGGCGCATCGTCCTCATGGTCTTCGATCGCCTCCTCGATCTGATCGCGGAGCGTCGGTTCGGAGCCTTCGCCGAAGAGCATCTGGCGCAGGCCGGACCACAAATTCCCGCCGTTGCCGGCGGGGCTTCTACTGGAATCGTCGGGCATGACGGTGTGCGGGAACCCCTGTTCGTTGTGGAACCGATTCTAGCGGGTGGGGAGGGGCTGAGTCGAGGTGCTATTCGTCATCCACGACGTAGGGATCGGCGATCCCCAGGCTCGCCAGCGCCTCGCGCTCGGCCTGTTCCATCTCCTCCGCATCCTGATCGGTCATGTGGTCGTAGCCGAGCAGATGGAAGGTGCCGTGGACGACGAGGTGCGTTGCGTGCGCCTCGACCGTCACGCCCTTCTCCTCCGCCTCGCGCACGCAGACGCCGTGGGCGAGCACGATATCGCCGAGCAGCACCTCGCCATCGTCCGAATTCTGGTCGATCGCGTCGAGCAGATCCTCCTGCACCATCGGGAAGGAGAGCACGTTGGTCGGCTTGTCCTTCTGCCGATAGTCGCGGTTGAGCGCGTGCACCTCGTCGTCGGAGGTGAACTTCACGGAGACCTCGACCAGCACCGTCTCGGTCAGGAAGCGCTTGTCCGGCGAGTGGAGGATCGCGGCACGCACCGCCTTCTCGGCGATCACGGACCAGCGGTCGGATTCGGGCCATCCCTCGGCGTCGGTTTCGACTTGCAGCATGATCGCCCCTTATCCGTTCGTCCCGAGCGAAGTCGAGGGACGTGAAGCAGGCGATACCGTCGCCAACGTGTCTCGACTTCGCTCGACACGAACGGGGGAGGGCGCGTCAGGCTCCGTCCGGCCCCTCATAGGCCTCGACGATCTTGCCGACCAGCGGGTGGCGCACGACGTCGCCCGCGCCGAAGCGGATCATCGCGATGCCGCGGATGTCCTCCAGCTTGGCCACCGCATCCGCCAGACCCGACTTGCCGATGTCGGGCAAGTCCACCTGCCGCGGATCGCCGCACACCACCATGCGGCTGTTCTGGCCGAAGCGGGTGAGGAACATCTTCATCTGCGCGGGCGTGGTGTTCTGCGCCTCGTCGAGGATGATGAAGGCGTCCGACAAGGTGCGGCCGCGCATGAAGGCGATCGGCGCGATCTCGATCTCGCCCGACGCGATGCGGCGTTCCACCTGCTCGGCCGGCAGCATGTCGTAGAGCGCGTCGTAGAGCGGACGGAGATAGGGATCGACCTTCTCCTTCATGTCGCCGGGCAGGAAGCCGAGCCGTTCGCCCGCCTCCACCGCCGGGCGCGACAGGATCAGGCGATCGACCTGCCCCGCCGTCAGCATCTGCACCGCCTGGGCGACCGCGACGTAGGTCTTGCCGGTGCCCGCCGGCCCGAGCGCGAAGACGATCTCGTCGCGCGCCAGCGCCTCCATGTAGCGGATCTGCGTGGCCGAGCGCGGGACGATCGTTTTCTTGCGGGTGCGGATCATCACCGCCGGCGGCTGGCTGACGTCCTGCCGGATGATACCGTCCAGCACGGGTTCGTTCGACATGGCGATCACCGCCTCCACGGCCCCGGCATCGATCTCCTGCCCCTGCGCGATGCGGTTGTAGAGCCCGGTCAGCACGTCGCGGGCGCGGCCGATCGAGTCAGCGAAACCTTCGATCACCAGCTTGTTGCCGCGCGCCGAGATGTAGACGCCGAGCCGGCTTTCGATCGCGATCAGATTCTGGTCGAACTCTCCGAAGAGGCGGCCCAGCAGCTGGGGCTTGTCGAACACCACTTCGATGCGGGCCTTGTCTCCGGCCTGCGCGGGTACGGGCTTGCGGCTCATCCGATCCTTTCGAGATTCGAGTCTCTGAACGGAAGGTGAGCCGAGCGTGTGACAATTGCTAGTGGCTTCGCGCCGCATCGTGCGGAGTACGGTCCGCGATGCAACCGCGCCACAGTCACTTCGCGATCGATGGGTTCCCGCCGATATTGTAGCGGACGATCACCGGCCTCTGGCAGCCATCCACCGAATGGATGACCGTCAGCAGCTCATTGGCCGGCGGAAGCTGATCGAGCCGGTGGAAACCGCCCGCGCCGGGCTGGGTAGTGGTATAATCGGCGCCGTGATTGAGGCAGCCCTTGCCGATATCGGCCTTGTCGGTAGCTGGAGCGGCGGCGATCAGCAGGAAAGCGGGCAAAAGGACGAGGACGCGACGCATGGACGATCTCCCGAACTGGACTCGCGTGTTGTAGCAGATCAGGCGGCCGCCGGCACCCGTTCGCCCGCGCCGAGGCTGTTGGGGCCGGCGGTAGCGATCTCGACCTCGACCATCGTGCCGATGGCCGCATCGGTTTGCAGATGAACCGATTGCAGCCAGGGCGACTTGCCGAGCATCTGGCCGGGCAGCTTGCCCTTGCGCTCGATCAGCACGCGCGTGCGGGCGCCGACCGTGGCGTGGTTGAAGGCGTGCTGCTGCGCATTGAGCAGGGCCTGGAGGCGCTGAAGCCGCTCGTCCATGACTTCGGCCGCGATCTGATCGTCCATCGAGGCGGCCGGGGTACCGGGGCGGGGGCTGTATTTGAAGCTGAAGGCCTGGGCGTGACCGATCCGATCGACCAGATCGAGCGTCTCCTGAAACTCCGTCTCGGTCTCGCCGGGGAAGCCGACGATAAAATCGCCCGACAGCGCGATATCCGGCCGCGCGGCACGCACGCGATCGACGATCCGCAGGTAGGAGTCGCGCGTGTGGCTGCGGTTCATCGCCTTGAGGATGCGATCGGAGCCGGCCTGCACGGGGAGGTGCAGGAAGGGCATCAGCGCCTCCACATCCCGATGCGCGTCGATCAGGCCCTGCGTCATGTCGTTGGGGTGACTGGTCGTGTAGCGGATGCGATCGAGGCCGGGCAGCCTGTCCAGCGCGCGGATCAGGCCGTCGAGTCCCTGCGCGGCGCCGGCATGATCCTCGCCGCTCCACGCATTGACGTTCTGGCCGAGCAGCGTGATCTCGCGCGCGCCGGCATCGATCAACGCCCTGGCCTCATCGACGATCTCGCCCCAAGGCCGCGAGATTTCCGCGCCGCGCGTATAGGGCACGACGCAATAGGTGCAGAATTTGTCGCAACCTTCCTGCACCGTCAGGAAGGCGGTGGGGCCTACCTTGCGGCGGGCAGGCAGCGCGCCGAACTTGGCGATGGCCGGCATGTCGGTGTCGAGCGCGCTTTTGCCGGCTGTCGCATCCGCCACCAGCTCGGGCAGGCGGTGATAGGCTTGTGGACCGACGACGATGTCCACCGCCTTCGCGCGATTGGGGATCTCCGCGCCTTCGGCCTGCGCGACGCAGCCGGCGACCGCGATCAGCGGTTTGTCCCGGCCATCCTCGCGGGCATCCTTCACGATGCGGCCGATGTCAGAATAGACCTTCTCGGCCGCCTTTTCGCGAATGTGGCAGGTGTTGAGCACGACGAGGTCGGGCGCCTCGGTTTCGCCCGCCGCTAACATGCCCTGCGCGGCCAGCAATTCGGCCATGCGTTCGCCGTCATAGACGTTCATCTGGCAGCCGAAGGACTTGACCGCGAAGGTCTTGGGGGCGGGGCGGAGGTCAGACATGGCGCGCGCCTATACAGCGAGCGGGCCGGACTCGCCAAGCGCCGTGCAAATCTCCTCGCGCGCCGCCGTGGCGAGTTGCTTGCGATCGGGCATGACTGCGGGATCTATCGGCGCGAGAAATCGCAAGACGGCCCTGCGGCGGCCCGGCATGGCGAGCACGCGCATCACCTCGGCGCCGGTGCCGTTCTCGTCCGGCCACGCGATGGCGCGTGTCTCGCTTCCGAAATCGAGCGCGAGCGGCTGGAGCCGGATGCCCGGCTGCGGCGGCAGCAGCGCGGCGAGCAGTGATGCGCGGAACGGGCCGACGCAGGTGCCCGGCCCGGTGCCGCCTTCGGGGAAGAGGGTTACGGGTTTGCCTTCCGCCAGCGCAGTGCGGACCCGTTCGGCCTGTTCGTGCACCTTGCCGCGTTCGGTGCGCGCGACATAGACGGTGTCGTTGAGGCCGGCGAGCCAGCCCAGGCCCGGCGTGTCGCGCACCTCGTCCTTGGCGATGAAGCGGCTACCCGTAGCGCCGGCGATGATGACGATATCGAGCCAGCTCAGATGATTGGCGACATACAGGACATCATGGGACAGCGGCCGCCCCTCGATGCGGACGTCGACACCCGCCGCCCACGCCGTGCGGCGCAGAAACAGGCGGGGCCAAGGAGACGACAGCCGGGCGAGCCGCCACAGGCCATGAAGCGCGAGATGGACGACCAGCAGCGCAAGGATCAGCGCCAGCCGGCCCCGTGCGCGCATCGGTCGGGATCAGTCCTTGCGGCCGAGCGGCACGCCGTAGAGTTCCATGCGATGATCGACCAGTCGGAAGCCCAGCTTCTCGGCGATCTTCTTCTGGAGCAGCTCCAGTTCCTCATCGACGAACTCGATCACCACGCCGGTCTCGACGTTGATCAGGTGGTCGTGATGGGTTTCGGGCGCGGCCTCGTAGCGCGAACGGCCGTCGCCGAAATCGTGGCGATCAAGGATGCCGGCCTCCTCGAACAGGCGCACGGTGCGATACACCGTGGCGATCGATATGCCGGGATCGATCGCGGAGGAACGACGGTGGACCTCCTCGACGTCGGGATGGTCCTCGGCCTCGGACAGAACGCGCGCGATGACGCGACGCTGCTCGGTGATACGGAGGCCCTTCTCGGCGCAGAGCGCCTCAAGATCGATCTTGCGCATGGACCGTCATGTAAGCGGTGATGCGCCGTACGGGAAGCGCGAAACGCTCGCACTTCCCGCGAGATTGCGCCTTATTTACCGCGGCGGCGACGCGTGCCGAGGCCGATCTTCTTCGCCAGGCTGCGGCGCTGCTCCGCATAATTGGGTGCGACCATCGGGTAATCGGCCGGCAGGTTCCACTTGGCGCGATACTGCTCGGGCGTGAGGTTGTAGTGCGTCATCAGATGCCGCTTGAGCATCTTCAGCTTCTTCCCGTCTTCCAGGCAGACGATATAGTCGGGCTTCACCGACGCGCGAACCGACACGGCCGGCTCCTGCTTCACCTCGGGCTCAGGCGCCGTGGTGCCGAGCTGGGTGAGAGCGCTGTGCACGTTCTGGATCAAACCCGGTACATCATTGACCGCGACACTGTTGTTGCTGACATGCGCCGAAACGATGTCCGCGGTAAGGGTGATCAGGGTTTCGGTCATGTCGAGCACGTCGCTCATGGGGATGCACCTCATACTATAGGGACGTTACACTCCCGTCCCCTGGGGATGATTGATACCGCTCTGTCGCATGATTATCGAAAGTGCAAGCTCTTCTGCGTTAACTCTTTTGCACTTGGGATATTACAATCGACAAGCCAGCGTGATTGCGTCGAAAGACGATCCGTCATGGCCGCGATAATACCGTTTACGGCCGGATCACCGAAGCCTGGGAGATCGGCGTCGAGTCGACGTAGTTCACCTTGGCGTAGGGCGAGATCAGGATGAACGGGATGCGGGTGCCCGGACCGCAGCGGCCGTTGATCTTCTTGCCGTTCACGTCCGTCGCCTGCTTGGCGTTCGGGCCGGTGCAGACGCCCTGCGAGTTCATCTGGTCGGCGCCGGTGACAGTGCCGCTCGGCAGGTTGACGCTCGCGACAGTAGTCGAGTCGAAGGACGAGCGCAGCACGTTCGGGGACTGATGGTCGTACCAGCCGTCCGAGTCGTCGTAGGTGACGATCACGGCGGTGTTCTTCCAGTCAGCCTGCTGCTGGAGGAAGTGATCACCTTGGCGACGAACGCCTGCTCGTCGAGCGCATTCGAAATGCCCGGGAGGGCATCCTG